>CAZAAF010000714.1:0-1021 GCA_964482575.1 uncultured Verrucomicrobiota bacterium
GTCGTCACCGCCGTCTTCGCATCAAGGAAACCGTCCGGGATGTGCATGGCGCTTCAGCTTTCGAAATCGCGGCCGGTGGTGGTGATGGTCAGCCGGCCGTGTTTGACGCCCTTCGCGGCAAGCAGTGCGTCGGCGATGGCGCGGATCACATGGCCTTGTCCGCGGACCACGAGGACTTCGAGGCAGTTGTGGTGGTCAAGGTGGACATGCATCGTGGAGATGATCACGTCGTGATGGTCGTGCTGGATATCGGTCAGCGCCGCCTGCAGGTGTGGCTTGTGGTGGTCATAGACCAACGTAATGGTTCCGGCGATCTCACGGTCACCGAGTTCCTGATGATGCTCCACCAGCCGTCCGCGTACGAGATCGGCCACGGCCTGCGAGCGGTTGGCATAACCCTTGGTGCTGACCAGTGCGTCGAGCTGCCGGGCGAGCGCGGCGGGCATCGAAATGCTGAAGCGACAGAGCGGATCGGTTTTCATGGTGTTATCTTTCGCACCGAAAGTAACACCTGTGTCGGGGGCGTCAAGCCCAGCCTGCTTGACCTGCGCGGATTCGGGGCTAGACTTCCTGCGAACCCTCCAGAAAGGAGCAAAGCTCGGATGAAAAAGTTGATCGCTGGTATGTTGGTGGCGTTGGTGGTGGTGGCCGCGGGTGTGGCGCGCGCGCAGTGCTGTCCTGGTACGAAGGCCGAAGGTGTGAAAGCGGAAGGCGCCAAGATGATGTGTCCCTGCAAGTGCGTGCAGGGCATCACCCTGACCGACGAGCAGAAAGCCAAGGTGGATGCGCTGCAGGCCAAGTGTAAGGACGGCTGCCCGAAGGGCTGCTGCAAGGCCTGTGCCGCGGCGATGAAGGAAATCCTCACGCCGGAACAGCAGAAACAGTGGCAGGAAAACCTGGCCGCCTGCAAGAAGGGCGGCTGTGGCTGCGGGGCGGCGAAGCCCGAAGAAAAGAAGTAAACCGCACCACGCGACCATACGCGGCGCGAACCGGAAGCAAGTCCGGATTTCGCGCCGCGTTT
>CAZAAF010000714.1:1031-2001 GCA_964482575.1 uncultured Verrucomicrobiota bacterium
CCAGGGGTTGGTGGCGGCCGGGTCGGAGCGCGTCCCTCCTCGCTCATAGCAGGAACAACTGGAGGGCCACGCTCCGTCGTGGCCGTTTTTGCGGTATAGGCCTCTGCCTCCGCGCGCCAGGCGGCCAAGTGAGTTCTTGTCGGACACAATAAGGATGTGTTAAGAACGTTCTGCGTTCGCACAACAACAAGCAACAACGCAACGGAGAAAAGAAGATGCAGACTACGATTCGTATGGCGGTGGGCGCGGCTGTGGTGGCCGCGGTGGTGTTCGGCAGCGCGCGCGCCGCCGATGAGAAGGTTCCTCTTAAGCTCGAGTTGCCGAAGCCCATGCTGGCCGGCACGCCGAAGCCGATCCCGGCGAGCGTCCCCTGCGAGCCCGAACTCGTCAACAAGCGTCCCGATTTCATGGTCCCCGCGGGTTGCGTCAACCTCTCCGCCGGCAAGAAGGTCACCGCCAGTGACAAGGAGCCCGTCGTCGGCGAGCTCACGTTGATCACCGATGGCGACAAGAGCGCCGAGGAAGGTTCCTATGTGGAACTCGCCGCCGGCAAGCAGTGGGTGCAGCTTGATCTCGGCCAGTCGAGCGAACTCCATGCGCTGCTCGTATGGCGCTTCCACTCGCAAAAGCGCGTCTATCACTCGGTCGTCGTCCAAGTCTGCGACGACGCCGACTTCATCAAGGACGTGAAGACCGTCTTCAACACCGACCGCGAGAACGCCCACGGCCTCGGCGTCGGCAAGGACCTCGGCTTCATCGAGAACTACCAGGGCCAGCTCATTGACATGAAGGGCGTCAAGGGCCGCTATGTCCGTCTTTATTCGAACGGCAACACCAGCAACAACATGAACCACTACATCGAAGTGGAAGCGTGGGGTAAGGCCGCGAAGTAATTCGGTATTCACAGCCAGCGATTGTGCAGCAAGATGGCGGAAAAATGAATAGAGTTAGGCGTATACGGTTGTCGTTG
>CAZAAF010000715.1:0-1995 GCA_964482575.1 uncultured Verrucomicrobiota bacterium
GGGTAGCTGCCTCTGTTACTCCTTTGAGCGGGTGGACCCGAAGTCCCGGGTCGCGCCCGACCGCTGGATGACCACCCGGCTGCGGGGACCGATCGTGTATTTCATTGATGTCAAGGACAAGGACACCGGCGGGATGACGCCGGCGGAGTATGCGCGGTCCTTGAACCTCCTGGAGACGCTGCCGAAGCCCGCGCTGCCGCTGGAGTTTCGTTTTTCGGTGGCGGTGCCTTGCACGACGCCGATGGATGCGGTGCCGACGGCCAGCGTTCCCGATGTGCCGTTGTTGAAGAAGGTCTGGTGGTTCGATTGCATTCCGCCGGAGTACAAGAAACTGCCGTTTTACGCACACGGCGGCAAAGGAGATGGACTCCGGCATCCCTGCGACATCATCGGCACACCGGTCTTTTACAAGAACCGGGTCTATGTGGCGATTGGCGGCGACCCCAATCACGGCGGGGGCGAATGCAAGGGGCGGCTTGTCTGCATTGATGCAACCCGGACCGGCGATGTCACACAGAAGGGTTTGGTCTGGTCGTACGATGACATGAACCAGAGCATTTCCACCGTGGCGGTGGCCAACGGGCTGGTGTTTGCCGTGGACAATGCCTTCACGCTGCATTGCCTGGATGCCGACAGCGGCCGTTGTTACTGGACGCACTCGATGGCGCGGCAGAATAAGTGGTGTTTCAGTTCACCGCTGGTCGCGGATGGGAAGGTGTACATCGCGAAGGAGATTCTGGCGGCGGCGCGGGAATGCAAAGTGTTCGATGGCATCCAGAACAGCCAGCACACGGAGTACAGCAGTCACACTGCGGCGAACGGGGCGGTGTTTGCGGTGATCGGGAATCGCCTGTGGGCGATCGCCTGCCGTGAGGGGAAGTGAAGCGGCCTCACTTCACGCTTTACGTTTTACGTTTCACCTCTTACGCCTCACGCCCGCTACCTCTGATACGCGTCCCAGATTGCCTTTTCCTTCTGGAGGGTGGTCTTGCCCTCGCAGATGACAAAGCGGGTCTTGTAGTCGAGCGGCTTGCCCTTCGGGAGCGGGACAATCGTCTTCGCAGGGAAGGCCAGCGACGTGCAGGTGGACCCGTAGTAACGGAAGTTGTTCGGGTAGAGCGGCGTGTTCTTCGACTCGAACATCATGAGCGTGGTGAAGTCGGGTGACTCGATGCCGTCCGCCGGGTACTTGCCGTAGAGCGCCATCCAGGCCGCCTGGCCGTAGGTGGCGGGGTCGATCACCCGTTCCACGAGCGCCAGCGTATCGCCGCGCCACTTGTCCGGGTTCGGATGCACTGCGCGGATGGCGAACTCCTTGATGCTCGGATTCAGGCGGACGGTCATGCCGCCGTAACCACCGTAATCAACCTTCTGGCGGCCGGTGAGGGCCATGCCCTCCACGAGCGCCTCGATCCGGACATTGACATCGACCGTGCGGGTCCGGGCGCCCGGCGCGCCCTCGGTTTTGGCGACGCGGATGGTGGTGGTTTCCTTCACCACGTCGGTCGGGGCGTCGTCGTACCGCCAGAGATTGACCGCCTGCAAGACGGCGGCATCGGCGGTGGCCTTCATCTGGGTGACCTTGACGGGATAGGCGCGGATTTTGCAGACGGCCCAGAGGTCGCCGATCTTGTCGTTCTGGCGGACCTCGCACCAGCTCCACCAGAGGCTGCGGTGATGCATGTGGTCCTTCGGATAGTCGGCGGTGAGCGATTCGCCGTGGAAGCCGTAGAGCGGATAGATGTAATCGCTCCGCGGGCCGCCGTACTGGCTGCCGTCGGTGAAGTACGCGCCGTCATAGGAGGTGGCGCGTTTGGAGAAATGCGGCGCATCGAGCCCCGCCGGGAGCGGCACCTCGCCGAACCGATACGTCAGCACCGGCTGGCCCGCCTCGGTGATGGTGTAGCTCTGGGTTTTCTTGTCGACGGTAATCGCCAGGGGGGCTGACGCCGCGAACAGCGGGAAGATACGGGTCATCAGGTAGACGCCGGCGGC
>CAZAAF010000716.1:0-1994 GCA_964482575.1 uncultured Verrucomicrobiota bacterium
ATCCCGACGAATGGACGCCACCAGCT
Source organism: uncultured Verrucomicrobiota bacterium (assembly GCA_964482575.1). Classification (GTDB taxonomy): domain Bacteria; phylum Verrucomicrobiota; class Verrucomicrobiia; order CAIQCK01; family CAIQCK01; genus CAIQCK01. The sequence goes on from CAZAAF010000716.1 coordinate 27, forward strand.
TGCACCACCGTGCGCGCCAGCGGGCCGCCACCGGTTCGGTGGCATCCTGAAGGATCATCTCCAGCGTCCGCGCCCAGGCATGGTCACAGATGCCCACGCACGGAAGGCCGTGTCCGGCGGCCCAGCGCGCGGCGGCGGGCACACCAAACTCGATGACCAGGTCAAAATTATCCGGCTTCGCGCCAGCCGCATAGCGGTGGCTGCGAATCTGGTAGCAACCGCCCTTGGCGAGCGTGCCGGCGATGGAAACCTTGCCGGTGGACGCGTCCTTAACCATCTCAGTCAGGTTGTTGACGGGCTCCACCTTCACACGGTGGGCGCGAATGAAATCGCCGTAGAGGCTGCAATTGTAGTCCACCCGCGAGCGATTCCAGACCGTCACGCGACAGTCTGGCCGCTGCGCCAACAGGGCCTTCACGACATAGGAAAGCAACGCGGAGGGGCCGAACCCATCCTCGTTCGGCACCGCCAGGATGTGCAGGGATGTCTTCACGCCGGGTCACACCGCTTCCGGAACCGCCCGCCGTCGTTCATCGAGGCGTTCCATGCCGGTCGAAACACCGCCGCCTGTGGTGGCAAGAACCGTCCGTTATTTTTTCGCCAGCGCCTGGAAGGCGATGTGCTGCATGTAATGGTCGAGCAGGATGCAGGCCATGAACGCCTCCGCCACCGGCCAGACACGCGGCGCAATCGTCGGGTCGCGCCGGGTCACGGCGGACAGGACGGCATTCTCCAGCGACACCTTGTCAATCGTGTGCTGCGACTTGGCAATCGTCGGCGTCGGCTTCACCGCGAGTCGCACAACAATCGGCTGGCCCGTGGCCAGACCGCCGGTGATGCCGCCGGCGTTATTGGAACGGAAGTTCACCTTGCCGTTGACGATATCCATCTGGTCGTTGTCCTGCGATCCGGTCAGGTCCTTCACTCCGTAGCCCGCGCCGCTTTCGACAGCCTTGATGGTGCCGATGCTCATCATACGTCCCATCTCGCCGTCGAGCTTGCGGAACACCGGTTCACCCATGCCGGCGGGCACTCCGGTCGCGACGATCTCCACGACGCCGCCGGTGGAATCGCCCTGTTGGGTGATCGCGATGATCTTGTCATACATCGCCCTGGCGGTTTCCAGATGCGGGCAGTTGAGCTTTGGGTGAATGCCGAGTTCCTTCTCGATGGCCTCCTCATCCACGTGGCCGATCTTCATCTTTTTCGGAAGGTCGGGCACCTCCTTCTCGAACTCCGCCAGCACCGCCATCTTCTCGAGGAAACGCATCTTCGGGTTGATCTTCCCGGAAGCGAACAGCGCGGCATACACGGGGTCGTGACGCCGGCGAAACTCCTTGTACTTGGCCACCTGCGACCGGACCTGATCCAACGGCATATCGGGCATGCGGATGCCGGCGGCTTCCTTCACATAGCCGGTCACTTCAATGCCGACGTCCTTGAGGATGCGTTTGGCGACCGCGCCCGCCGCCACGATGGTGGAGGTGTAGCGCCCGCTGAAGAATCCCGCGCCGATGGAGTCGTCGCACTGGCCGTACTTCGCATAGGAGGCATAGGAGGCGTGGCCGGGCCGCGGCGTGCGGTTGGTCACACGATACGCCTCGATGTGCTCGAAATGGCGGTCGAGATTCGGGATGAGAATCACCACCGGCGTGCCGTTGGTATAGGCCTCGTTCTGGAAACCGGGCATCGTGTCGGCGCAGTTCACGCCGCTGTAGATGATCGGCACGTCGGGCTCGCGCCGCGGCGAACTCAGTTCGCCCTGGCCGGGCTTGCGCAGCAACAGATCGCGGTAAATCTCCTCCTCGGTGATGAGATATCCCGGGGGCACTCCCTGAAGATGCGTGGTCAGCCCCTCTTGATACGAGCCGCCGGCCACCGTCACCTTGAACATTGTTCCCAAATCACATCCGAGCATAGTTTGATGACTCCTGTTCTGTTGTTGCTGTGTGATGATGTCCGCACCGC
>CAZAAF010000717.1:0-1985 GCA_964482575.1 uncultured Verrucomicrobiota bacterium
TGCCTCGCGAGGTCGCGGAACCGCCAGAGTTCGCTGAGGCGGTAGACGGTGTAGCGGCCGATCACGATCAACACGGCGATGGTGACGAAGTGAATTTCGGGATAGGCCAGCAGGAAGTGGCCGACGGTGTCCCAGCGCAGGACGAGGTAGCAGCAGCAGGCGACGAGCAGCGTGAGCAGGAAACGCTGTAGCGCCGTCGGCGCGCCATCCTCCTCCATGTTGATGAAGAAGCGCTCGATCGTCATGGTGAGGATGACCATCGGCAGCAGGACGGCCTGCGGCGTGGGCGTCAGGTGGCTGTAGTCGAGCAGCGAGATGCAGAACGCAAGGCAGAGTACGACGATCGTCAGGATGACCGCGAGGCGCGGGACGACCAGCAGCTTGAGGCGCTCGAGGAACGTGCGGCTGGCGAGGCCGAGCACCAGGACGATGGCGAAGACGAACAGACCGGTGTGCCAGTCGGCATAGACGAAACTCAACGCCAGCAGCGTGGGCGTGAAGGTGCCGAAGGTGGTGAGGCCGACCACGGTGCGGAAGAGCGAGGTCACCAGCGCGCCGAGCGGGATCAGCAGGATCAGCGACATGACCTGGTGCGCCTCCAGCGGCAGGCGCGTCAGGTCGAGGATTTCCCAGAAGGTTTTGCGGCCGGTCGCGAGCACGCCCGGCGGCGGCGGCAGCTCCTCGATGCTGAAGGTTGTGCGCACATGACGAATCCCTGCGCCCCACGCCAGTTCGGCACCATCGCGCCGTACAGGCACAAACGTCGGCGGCAGCCGGCCCGCGTAGCCATGCTCGGGATCATAACGCTGCCACTTCTGGTCGAGGAAAATTTCCGCCCAGAGCTGCGGCTGGGCGGAATCATCGGGCTCCAGTTCAAAACCCGCGACCAGACGCGCCGGAAAACCAGCGGCCTGCGCGAGCGCCACCAACACGCGCGCCTTGCCGCCCGGTGGCGCGAGCTTGCGCGCCAGCATGGTCGCGACATCGGCGGACGCCTCCGCGCCACCCGCCGCAAGCTGCCCGGAGCAGTAATCAAAGAGCGTAAGCACCTGGTTCGAGGCCGCGGCCGCGCCTTGCAACAGACCGCGTATACTGGCAACGGCGGCGGCTTCCACGTTCGTCGCGATGTTCGTCGCGCCGGTGATGTTCCACGAGCGCCAGTTGGATTCCGGGCTGACGTGGATATCGAATTGCGCCGTGACACGCAGTGCGCCGGCGCGGTCGGCCGCAAACTCGGCCTCGCGATTAAAGCGCTGGCTGGCTGGCCGGCGTGCGGGCGTCAGGCCGCGGTGGAACAACTCCTGCCGGAACACGCGGCTCCGTGCGGTGTCCAGCGGATAGGCGAGTTGCAACCGCGCGCCGCGTTTCTCGGCTTCAAAATCCACGGTGTAGCGTAGGCGCCACAGGCTGTCGCCGTGCGCAAGGCGGATTTCGTGGCGCAGGTGCGCACGCCACAGCGCGCCGCTCACGCCCAGCAGCGCAAGCACCAGCGCGACCCAGAGGCTGACTCGTCGTGCATTCATGAAACAGTTCCACGCCGCGCCCGGGCCGCAGCACAATCTGCGGGTGGCGCCCCTGGCAGGACTCGAACCTGCGACCCTGGGATTAGAAATCCCATGCTCTATCCAGCTGAGCTACAGGGGCATTAGACGGTGCGCGCCGCATGATTCGCGGCAGCGCGGGGCATTTCAAGCTCAAAGGAGAATGGCGTGGAGGTGTGGGTCCAATTTCGGGCCTGCGAAACGGTACGGTCACCCACCCGCGACCCCAATGATTCCGCCTACGTTAGGGGGGGGCTTTTCAAGCCACCGGATGGATGGGTTTTGGGGAGATAACTTAATTGACTTTCAATGTGTTATTCGTTAGAAAACGGCACGTTTTTTTGTGAGTTGAAAAAGAAGAAAAAGAGAGCAGGTACCCGATGAAGAATAAACAGTTCTTCGGTTCGGTTTTTTTTGCTTTGCTGGCGTTGCTGATGAGTGCGC
>CAZAAF010000718.1:0-1956 GCA_964482575.1 uncultured Verrucomicrobiota bacterium
CGCAGTTTCTACGGCGGCCCGCCGCACGACCCCGGCGGCTCGCGCCGCCGCGACAGCCAGGAGCACGGCCACCGTGAGGGCATTGGCCAGCCAACAGATGGTCATCGGATGATTCCTTTCAGCCATTGCCGCATGGACGGTCTCTCCAGGACATGCACCGGCCTCTGTCAACGATCCTCGGCCGATGGTTACTGGTCGAAGACAATAAGATTAGTAACTCTTCAGCGGTCTGAAGTGTTGGGACCGGGTAAAGGCGGCAACGAGCCGGTCCGGACGTAGGTCTTCAAGGCGTCCACAACGGTCTCCAGCGGGCTAAGCCCGCGCAGTTTGAGGGTTCTGTAGACCGACATCAGGATGGCCTGAACACTGGCTCCGTTCTCGCTTCGGTTGCACAGCGAGTTCTTGCGCATGATCACGGCGGGCCGAATTTCGCGCTCGGCGTGGTTGTTGTCCGAAGGGACATTCGGGTGATCCAAGAAGGTGAACAAGGCATCGCGATAGCGACGCAGGCGCTTGAGCAGGCGTCGGGCGTGGGCGTTGTCCCACGGCCCTGCCAACAGCTGGTCGCGCCGCGTGTGGAGCAGCGCCCGCCGCGATACGAAGGAGTCCGGGGCGAGGGTTTGGCGCAGGGCTCCCAGGCGGAGAGCGTCGCCGAGGAGCCGTTTGAGCTTCTTGCGGAAGGCGGCCCAGGAGTCCGAGCGGTCCAGCTCGTCGACCCGCTCGAGTTCGCGGAAGAGGTGGACGAGACACGCCTGGCGCCCCGCAGCGACGACGACGGTGTAGGCCGCCCAGAAGTCGGTGACCAGGATGCCGGCGAACTCCTCGGTGAAGAACTTCAGAAGCGCGGGCGCGCCCCGGGAACGGTCGATCATGTAATAGGTCGCCCGGGCGGTTGTGAAACACCAGAGCCAGACGGTCCGGCCCGCCACGCGCCAGCCGGTTTCGTCGGCGTGCAGCGTGCCGCCCTGCTTGACCTCGATTCCAATCTCGTCGTGCCAGGCCTTCAGGAGGGCGGCGAGGCGTTGCCAGGCGTCCACGAGGCCGCCCTCGCTGAGCGTGAAGTGCAGGGCGTGCCCAAGGATCGCGAGGATCTGCGAGATCGTCGTGCCCAGGCCGTAATGGAGCCAGGCCGTGAGGGTGACGAGGCGGTGACCCAAGGTCGCCCCCGGCAGGGCGTCGGGCACGGGCGGCTCGACGAGCTTCTGGCAGGTCGGGCACCAGTGCCGCGGGATGTTGTGTTCGGTCACCTCGGGCCGCGTCTGCGGGATGTCTTCGATCAGGCGGAAGCGCCACTCGCTCGGCGGGGGAAGCAGCGAGCCGCAGAGGGGACAGGACTCCAACGCCGGGTGATCCTTGCGGTGCGTGATCTCGGGGGGAGGCTTGCGGGAGGCACCGGGATGCCCCGGCTTCGCTCCCGGCGTCTTGGCTCGCTTCGAGACGGCGGGCTTCTCGTAGACCGGCACCATGCCCGACGGCGTCGAGGGGGTGAGAGACGGATGAGCCGTACCCAATTCGGCGATTCGCTGGGAGAGAGCCATCAAGACGAAGACGGTCGCCTCGGGCCCTTGGGCGTAGATCGCCTCGGCCTGCTCCCGCGTGAGCGGGACGGTGAAGTTCAAGAGCTCGTTGGAGGTCGGCGCTTTCACGCCACGCTATTATGCACATATTCCTGGAAAAACCCAGCCCTAAATCGTGTTTCTTCGAGAATTTCCTCAAAATTCTCTTCAAACGGCTGAAGAGTTACATCATCCCTTGATTCCGCGTCCTCGGCTTCCCCGTAGTTCGGCGCAGGAGAAGTGCCACAGCGCACCAACTGCCCCGCGATATGCCTTCCCGCGCGGGTATCGGGCAGCGCGTCTACCACGTGGAGGACGCGGACCGCGAACTGGATCAGTCGCTCCTCCAGATCGAAGACCTTCTTCCTCTTCGGGTCCTCTTTCTCCATGCTTCCTTCCT
>CAZAAF010000719.1:0-1941 GCA_964482575.1 uncultured Verrucomicrobiota bacterium
CCGCGCACACACGCTTCCAGAGCGTGTCCGTCACTCTCACGCCCGGAGAGACCTGCCACATTGCACGTGGTCGCGATCCGCCTGCCTGTTCCAGCCCAATGCCCCCAACCAACCGTCTTCCTACGCCAGCGCGCGGTTGATGCGCTCGATGCCCTCGTCGATCTCGGTGGTGTTCTTGAAACCGATGACGACGGCGTGGATTTCCGGCTGGGACATGGCGAAGCGAATCGCCTTCTCGCGGTCCTCGGGATTGGTGAAATCACCGTTGCCGATCATCTTCATGCCGATGACGCCGTGGCCCTTGGCGTGCATCTTCTTGATCTCCGCCATCACCGGGCTGACATGCGAGGCGTCGCTCGGGGCGTTCCATTTTTCCGCCGGTGTGTCCATGACATGGCCCTGCGGGTTGATGCGCACCAGATGGACATCGGGCCAGTCCGAGTCGGCGCCACACTTTAGCGCGGGGAGGCTGTGGCACGAGACGCCCTTGGCGCGAATCCACTTGCGCGACTTCGCCTCGTTGAACCCGTCCATGATCTGCTTCCACTCGTCGGTCCAGGCGGTCTTGACCATGCAGTGGATGAGCACGGAATCAATGTAGTCGGTGTCATACACCTTCCGGTGCCGGTCGATGTCGGCGAGGATGTCTTTCGGTTTGCCGCCGATCTTGGATTGGAGGAAGACCTTCTCGCGCGGCAAGCCCTTGATGGCCGCGCCGATCCACTCGAACGTCTTGTAGCTCTGCGCGCAGTCGATGTACGTGATGCCGCGCTCGTGGGCGTAACGGATGAGCTTGTTGAACGTCTCCTGGCCGAGGTTGCGCTGGACGTTGCCGCTGTTGGAGCCCGCGCCAAAACCGAGCCGGCTGATCCTGAGCCCCGTGCGTCCGAGCGCGACCTGGTCGGCGGCGGTGCGTTTGCCCGTGCCCTCCGCGGCGGTGAGCAACGAGGGCGGCACCCAGGCGGTGGCGGTGATGGCCGCGGTGCGGTGGAGGAACTGGCGGCGGTTCATGCGGTTCAGCTTCATGTCATCTCTCCGTTGGTTCGGTTGTGTGCCCGATGGCGCAGGATTCTACTACGACCGTCACCGCAATGCCAATCCAACGTGTCCGGCTTGATCAGCTCGAGTGGAATTTGTTTTCCGCCCAACCCGCTTCGTGCTAAAAGACGGCCCTGCCATGAACCTGACCCATTTGCTGCGAAGCTGCCGGATGTTCTCGGATTTGGAAGGGGCCGACCTGGAGCCGGTGGAACGCATCGCCGTCTCCAAGGAGTACCGGAAGGGCCAGATTATTTTCAACGAGGACGAACCGTCGCGCGGCTTCTTCCTCGTGGTGACCGGATCGGTGAAGGTCTATCGCGTCGGTCCGGACGGCCGGGAGCGGGTGCTGCACGTCGTGCCGCAGGGCGAGGTGTTCGCGGAAGCGGCGATGTTCATGGAGGCGTACCCGGCCTCGGCCGAGGCGCTGATTTCGCCGACACTGGTCGTGGCCATCGACAAGAACGGCTTCAAGCAACTGCTCGCGCGCGATCCGCGGCTGAGTTTCAAGATGATGGGCACGCTGGTGCGGTGGCTGGCCCGGATGCGCGATGCGCTGACGGACCTGACGCTGAAAGAGGTGCCGGCGCGGTTCGCGGGCTACGTCCTGAGCCTGGGCGGCGAGCCGGACAAACCCATCAAGGCCGGGGTCAGCAAGACGATGCTCGCGCAAATCCTCGGCACGACCAAGGAAACACTCTCGCGGCTGCTTCACCGGCTGGCGGAACATCGTATCCTCACGTATCGCGGCAGCGTGATCCAGGTGCTGAACCGCCCGCGCCTGCAGAAGATCGCCCGCGGCGACGAGAAAATTTGATTCTCTCCAGCGCGTCGTGTGTCGGTTAAAAACCGTAGCGCCGGTCTCTGACCGCTGAAGTTATCATCCACAGCCGGCGAACACGG
>CAZAAF010000720.1:0-1933 GCA_964482575.1 uncultured Verrucomicrobiota bacterium
CGCGGAGTCCAGCAGCCGCGCGAGATTCGTGGAAAAGCCGACCATCACCATCGCCACCGAGCCGTCCGGTTGTGCGGCGAGCACCCGCCGCAGCAACGCCACCGCCTCCGGTGTCGTCGAGTCCGGCTGGAGGCGGTGCGGATAGAGCGGCTGGCCGCCGGCATCCTTCGCCTCGACCACGGGCTTCAGGTATTTCCCCGGCTCCGGCGTCTTGCCGTTCTTGACGCAGCCCACGGGAATGTTGCCCCGGCCGTAGAACGTGTTGATTAGGTCCACGAATGGCGCGGCATAGGCGTTGTCCTTGGAGAGCGTCACGGCGAGGAGCTGGCATTCGTGGCGGCTCTGGAGCGCATGGATCATGGCCAGCGCCAGCGCGTCGTCAATGTCGTTCCCCATGTCTGTGTCGAAAATCAGCCGCACCGGCTCCGCCGCGGCGGCGGAGGGTTGGGCCAAGTCGCCACAGGCAAGCATCAGGACCGAAGCGAGAACGAAGCAAGAAAATCTCATGGCGATAGTTTCCTTAATCTGGACGGCGACGAAATTCACTTTGGTTTTTCGCCCCATCAAAGACAAGACTGAAATCCGTCCCGGTGTTCGCACTTGCACGCTCCCGCTCCGTTTGCGAAGCTGCGCGCATGAGCGAATCCTCCCCTCAATCCCCGACGCGGCGTGACTTTTTGAAATCCTCCTCCGGCGCGGTTGTGGCGGGCGCGTGGGCGGCGCAGGCCGGCCTTCCCACCCTCGCGCGCGGCGCCTCGGACTCGCGCAAGCTCAAGATCGGCCTCGTCGGCTGCGGGTCCCGCGGCACGGGCGCGGCCAGCCAGGCGCTGACGGCGGACAGCAACAGCGAGTTGTTCGCCATGGGCGACGTGTTTGCCGACAAACTCGCATCGAGCCTCGCCACGATCACCCGGGTGAAGCCGGATCGGATCAACGTGCCGGAGTCGCGGCGGTTCGTGGGCCTGGACGCCTACCGGAAGGTCATCGAAAATTGCGACGTTGTGCTGCTGGCGTCGCCGCCGGGATTCCGCCCTCCGCACCTGCGCGCCGCGGTCGAGGCGGGGAAACACATCTTTTGCGAGAAACCCATCGCCACCGACGCGCCCGGTGTGCGCTCGGTGATGGAGTCTGCCGCGCTGGCGGAGAAGAAGGGGCTTTTATGGAAGTCGGGCTTCAACTGGCGCGTGTATCGGCCGATGATGGAGTTCGTCGGGCAGATACACGGCGGCGCGGTCGGCGCGTTGCGCGCGTTGCATGCGAGCTACTTCGTCGGCGTGTTGCACGCGATTCCCGCGGGCGAGACCGGGCCGCAGCCGGACATGACCGATCTCGAGTGGCAGTTGCGCCGCTGGTACAACTTCAACTGGCTCAGCGGCGACGGGTATGTCGAGCAGACGGTGCATGCGGTGGACTGGCTGATGTGGATGATGAAAGAGACGCCGCCACTGCGTTGCATCGCCGTCGGCGGCCGGCAGGTGCCCAGCCCGGCCGGCAACATCTACGATCATATCGAGGTCAACTACGAGTGGCCCGACCGCGTGCGCGGGTTCATCGGTGCGCGCCAGCAGAACGGTTGTTTCGGCGACACCTCGCTCTACGTCATGGGCTCCAGGGGCGTGGGCGAGTTTCACCGCAACCAATCCGTGCCGGAAATCCACGGCGAGACGACATGGCGTTACAACGGCGAGTCGAACGTTATGCACCAGACCGAGCACGATCTGTTCTTCTCCCGCCTGCGCGCGGGCCAGCCGGTCAATGAAGGCGCGTCGATGGCCCGGAGCACGCTTTGCGCCATCATGGGCCGCATGGCGGCCTACACGGGCCAGCAGATCTCCTGGGACATGGCGTTGAACTCGCAGGAAAAACTCGTGCCGGAAAACCTGGTCTGGGACATGAACTGCCCGTCGCACCGATGGCCCGGCCCGGACAGACG
>CAZAAF010000721.1:0-1933 GCA_964482575.1 uncultured Verrucomicrobiota bacterium
ACGAGGGAACGGTTGAAGACATCACTTTGCGCAAGGAAGCCGAAGAATCGCTGCGAATCAGCGAGTCAGCCCTGAAACAAGCCCAACGCATGGCCGGCATCGGCAATTGGGAATGGGAGGTCCTGGACAATCAACACCGGTGGTCGGAGGAGATGTATCGCATTTATGGCCGCGACCCGGCCTTGCCTCCAGCCACTTATCCGGAGGTCTCCCAGTATTTCACATCGGATAGCTGGACACGGCTGTCCGCGGCCGTGGAGAGTGGATTGGCCAACGGCGCGCCCTATGAATGCGACGCCGAGGTCGTCCGGCCGGATGGAACCCACCGATGGGTCACAGCCCGCGGCGAGCCGCTGCGGGATGCCCGAGGGACCATCACCGGCCTTCACGGCACCCTCCAAGACATCACCGAGCGCAAACAGGCGGAAGAGTCCATGCGGGCGAGCGAGGAACGCTACCGGCTGCTGGCGGACAACACGGATGATTTTGTGCTCTTGAACCACGCGGACGGCCGCCGCCTCTACGTCAGCCCCTCTTACTACCGGGTCAGCGGCTGGACGCCGGAGGAATTTCAGTCCACGGACTGGCGGACGTTGATTCACACCGACGACTTGCCGGCCGTGAAAAGGGCGCACACGGCCAATCTCGCGGGCGAGACCACACAGGTGGAGTATCGCTGGCGCCGCAAGGATGGCTCGTGGATCTGGGTGGATACGCACTGCAAACCGATGGCCGGTGCCGGCGGTCGTGTGGAACAGATGCTGCTCTGGTCACGGGACATCACCCGGCGCAAACAGGCGGAAGAATCCTTGCGCACGAGCGAGGGCCGTTTGCGCACCATCGGCGACAACCTTCCGGGGGGTGCCCTCTACCAGCTCGTCATGCCCCTCGAGGGACCTTCGCACTACACCTACCTGAGCGCCGGCATCGAGACCCTCTTCGGAATTCCGGTCGAGGACGTCCTGAAACACCCGACGGCCTTCTGGGATCACATCCTACCCGAGGACCGTCCGCGTCTGGATGAGATGCAGGCCCACTGCGCGCGCTCGATGACGGTGTTTGACTGTGAGTTCCGCCAACGCACAACGACGGGCGAAGTGAAATGGATTCATACCCGTTCAACGCCACGCCGCCTGGAAGACGGGTCGATCCTGTGGGACGGTGTGGTAGCCGACATCACCGAACGCAAACAAACGGAAGAGGAACGCGAGATTACCGTGCGTCTGTTGGGCCTGTTCAATGCGTCCAGCAGCCTGAACGAATTGATGCGCGAGGTGACGACCCAGCTGCACCAATGGTTCGGGTGCGATGCCGTGGGCATCCGGTTGCGGGACGGGGAGGATTATCCCTATGTCGAAACACGCGGTTTCCCAGCGGAATTTATCCATCTGGAAAACCATCTCTGCTTGCACGATGCCAGCGGTCGGCCGGCGTGCGACTCCGCCGGCCATCCCCTGTTGGAATGCATGTGCGGCAACGTCCTGTGCAAGCGATTTGACCCCGGCAAACCATTCTTCACGGCCCGCGGCAGTTTCTGGACGCACAGCACCACGGAACTGCTCGCCAGCACCACCGAGGCCGACCGGCAGGTTCGCACCCGCAATCGCTGCAACGGTGAAGGTTACGAATCCGTCGCCCTCGTCGCCTTACGCGTGGGCGACACCACCTATGGCTTGCTTCAGATCAACGACAAGCGACGCCATCGGTTTACCCCCCAGAACATCGTCTTGCTGGAACGGCTGGCCGACAACCTTGCGGTCGCCATCGCCCACCGGCAGGGGGCCGAGAAGCTCCAGGCCAGCGAGGCGGCTGCGCGCATCCTGAATCAGCGACTCGATGCCCTGCAAAAAGCCATTACCCAACTGGCCACGGCCAAGACCCTGGATGAAGTCATGGGGGTTGCTCGAACCGCCGCCCGCAAGCTGACCAACGC
>CAZAAF010000722.1:0-1933 GCA_964482575.1 uncultured Verrucomicrobiota bacterium
GGGGCGGGCGGGCGTGGGCGTAGGATGCGCGCGAACTCGAACCCTTGGTGACATTTATGAACTCGAATCAGCCTTCCACCTCCCAGACCTCCGTCAATCGCCGCAGCTTCCTGAAGACCTCGGCCGCCTTCGCCGGCACGGCGATGCTCGGCACGATCGACCTGAGCCGCAGCGTTCACGCCGCGGAAAACAACATCATCAAGCTCGGCCTCGTCGGCTGCGGCGGACGCGGCTCCGGCGCCGCCAGCGACGCGTTGACGGGCGACCCGAACACCAAGCTCTGGGCCGTCGCCGACGTGTTCCCCGACAAGATCGAGTCGGCCCTCAAGAATCTGTCCAAGACGTACGGCGACCGCGTGGCGGTGGACCCGTCCCGCCAGTTCACCGGCCTCGACGGCTATCGCGGCGTCATCGAGAACTGCGATGTGGTCATGATCGCCTGCGCCTCGCGCTTCCACGCGCAATACGGCCTTGCGGCGGTGAAGGCGAAGAAGCACGTCTTCGTGGAAAAGCCCGCCGCGGTGGACGTCGCCGGCATTTACACGATCCTGGAGGCGGACGAGCTCTGCAAGAAGAACGGCACCGGCTTCCTCGCGGGCGTCACGTACCGCTATCACCTCGGCCGGCGCGAAGCGATCAAGCGCATCCACGGCGGTGAGATCGGCGACATCGTTGCCATCCAGTGCGATTACCTCCGCACGCCGTACCGCCTCATCGAGCGCGACCCGTCCTGGAGCGAGATGGAGTACCAGTTCCGCAACTGGTATCACTTCACCTGGCTCTCGGGCGACGACGTCCCGCAGTCGCTCATCCACAACCTCGATTCCGCCTTCTGGGCGCTCAACGATGAGTTGCCGGAGGCGGCCTACGGCATGGGCGGCCGCTCGACGCATTTCCAGGCCACGATGGGCACATCGTTCGACCATCACCACGTCACCTACGAATACGCCGACGGCCGGCGCATCTACGGTTCCTGCCGCACCGCCGCGGGTTGCTACGGTTATAACAAGGACCTCATCCATGGCACCAAGGGTCGCTGTCAGTTTGCAGCGTTCCAGCCGCCGGTCATCACCGACCTGAAGGGCAATGTCGTGTGGAAGGCCGAGCCGCTGCCGAAGGGCAACACGCCTTACATCCAGGAGCACAAGGAGTTCCTGGCGTCCATCCGCGAGGGCAAGCCGTTCCAGCGCGGGAAGATCCTGGCCGACTCGACGATGGGCACGGTCCTGGGGCAAATGGCGGTGTATAACGGCCAGCACATCATGTGGAAGGATGCTCTCAAGTCCAAGTTTGCCTTCCCGCCGCAGGGTGAGATCACGATGAAGGCCGAGCCGCCCGTCAAGCCCGGCGCCGACGGCATCTATCCCGTCGCGGTCCCCGGCCAGACGAAGCTGTGCTAGGGCACAGCGGTCTGCGTCCGTGATCAGTGGTTAGTGGCCAGTGGGCAGTGGGCGGAAAGCCCGGTGTCTTGAGGTGTTCTCTGTGCCCGAGAGGGCGGTCGTCAAACGCAGAGGCGCAGGGAGCGTTGAGGGACGCAACGTGCGGCTTTCGCGTGCCCGACCGCCGCGGTGTGCAGAGGTGCATTGATATGAATACCAACCTTCGTTTTGCCCGAATCACCTGCATGGCGCTGCTGTTGGTTGCGCTGAACGCAGGGGCTGCCGGCCCAAACCGGGCACGTCCGACTGGCAGCTCACGCGCGTCCGGCTGGACAAGAGCGACGGTATGCGTTCGCCATGGATCGAGGGGTACTGTTCGCGCCAGAGCGTGAAGGCCGGCGAGACGATGGATATCATGGTCTCCACCGATCCACCGGCCCGGTTCGAGATCGAGCTGTTTCGCACGGGATATTACGGCGGCAAGGGGGCGCGGTTGATGAAAAAGCTCGGCCCGTTCCAGGGCAAGGCGCAACCGGTGCCCAAGCCCGGTCCGA
>CAZAAF010000723.1:0-1931 GCA_964482575.1 uncultured Verrucomicrobiota bacterium
CGCTAAGAGAATGAGCATTGCGGAGAGACTATGACCGTCGCTGCGTGAGGGCACGCGGCCTACAAACCGCTTTCGTGTATTTCGTGCGTTCCGCAGTTCGAAAACCATCCGTGTTTCATCTGTGACTGATTTCCCGCCGCCGCTGTAGCGATAATGCTGGATTCCCGGCGGGGGTGATTTAATCTGACGGGCATGAGCGTGGCCAAGACCCTCCAGGTATCCTGCGTGCAACTCCATTGGGCCAGGAGCCTCGACTACAATCTCGAGCGAACGCTGTATTACATCCGCCGCGCCGCCGATGAAGGCAGCCGGGTGGTGCTGTTTCCCGAGATGAGCCTGACGAGTTACTACTTCCCGTATGCGATCCGGCTCAAGCCCGCCGCGGTGCAGCGCGCCCTGGACAAAACCCGCCGGGCGGCGAAAGCCGCCGGTGTCTGGGTGATTGCCGGCACGCTTCGCAAGACCTCCGACCGTTTCCTGAACATCGCGCATGTGATTTCGCCAAAGGGCGTGATCACGCACGAATGCGCCAAGGTCCACATGGCCGGGCGCGACGAGCAGAAGTACTGCCGTGGCGGCAACAAGGTGTCGCTGTTCGAAATCGACGGGGTGTTGTGCACGCTGGTCATTTGCCGCGACGGACGGCATCCGGAGTTGTACCGCCTGCCGGCGATGGCGGGAGCGCAGGTGCTGTTTCACCCCTCGTGCAGCTCGGACGAGATCGAGGCGGTGCTGTGGAAGCGCGTGGCGGGCCGGGCGCAGCAGCCGGTCGGTCCGAACAGCAAGATGTTCCATTGCGTGGCCAACACGGTGGGGCAGTCGCCCGACGGCCTGCAAACGTCCAGCGGCCAGTCGTTCATCCGCGAGCCGTCGGGGATGCCGCTGGCCGAGGCGGGCTATTATCAGGAGGAGATGATCACCGCCGTGCTCGACCTCGCGCGCGCGGACCGCAGCTACGTGCTCGACAGCCTGAAAGACCCGCCGTTCCTCCGGCGGCATTGGGAGACGATGCTGCAAGCGGTCAAGGCGAGGGCAGACGCGCCGGTGATTTGATGCGGTTGCAGGATGGCTGTAGCGACGGTCTCTGACCGTCGCCGCTGACGATGATTTCGGCGGTCAGAGACCGCCGCTGCAGTGCGTGGGCAAACTCGAACTGGTGTGAAAGGATGATTTTGTCATGACGCGGTCACGATTTCATCGCTTTGCCGTGTGGCTTGCCGCTGGGATGCTGTGTTGTTCTGCTCTTGGTGTGACGGCGAAGGAGGCCGGACCCAACGACATTTGCGCGCAGGTGGAGGCGGACTGGGCTTTGCAGGAGAAACGGCTTGGCCGCACGGCGGGCGAGCCGGAGGCGGTCCGGGCGGCATGGAAGCGCACCGAACAACTTCTTGAAGACCGATCCCAAGACGCTCGCAGCAACAAGTTGCCCGCGGTTCGCGAGGCGCAGGCGGCACTTGAAAAATTCCGTGCGGATGTGGCTGCGGTGGAGACGCTGGAGACAAAGGCCCGGCTGGCGCTCTACCATCGCCTCCGCTGGACCGCGCGCGACCTGGCATTGAGCCATCCTGCCGTGACGGGCCGGCCGCTGGTGTTCATGAAACGCCATCGGTTCATCTGCCAGATGCTGCACGAATACATGGCCTACTTCTGCGACTACGGCGGCGTGGCCGGCGGCGGTGTCTTCGTACTGGAAGAGCCGGGACGATCCTTCAAGACGCGCGATCTCATCAGCGGCCGGCTGCCGCGCGGCAACTACGCCACGCTGTCGCTGTCGTTCGATGCCCGCAAGGTGTACTTCGCGTTTGCGGAACGGGCCCCGACGAAGCCGGAGTTCTACTCGTCGGACCGGCGGGGATTTCATCTTTACTCCATGAACGCCGACGGCAGCGGCCTGCAAGGCATCAGCCGCTCTCAAAGTATGAACATTCAGA
>CAZAAF010000724.1:0-1636 GCA_964482575.1 uncultured Verrucomicrobiota bacterium
ACCAACGCGAGATCACGCGGGCCATCAAGCTGGCGCGCGTCATGCTCCTGGTGCGCTAACCATTGTCCCGCTGCATCCATTTTCATTTTCACGGACCCGCATGACAACCGACGTAATTCTTCTTCAACAAGTCAAAGGCCTCGGCGCCGAGGGCGACAAAGTCACCGTCGCCAACGGTTATGCGCGCAACTTCCTGCTGCCGCAGCGTCTGGCCACTCCCGCCACCCGCGCCAACGTGCGCCAGCTGGAGGAACTGAAAAAGCGCCGCACCGAACGCGAGGCGGCGGAACTCGCGACCGTCCGCGAACAGGCCGAGAAGCTCACCAAGCTGACACTGTCCATCCCGGTGGCCACGGGCCCCGGCGGCAAGCTCTTCGGCGCGGTGACGACGCACCACATCACCGAGGCCCTCGCCAAAGAAGGTTTCCAGATCGATCACCATCGCCTCGAACTCAAGCATCCGATCCATGCGCTGGGCACGTTTGACGTGGATGTGAAGCTGCACGCGGAAGTGACGGCGAGCGTGAAGTTCTCGATTGTCAGCAAGACGGCGCCGGGCACCGAGGAGGCGGAGGCCGCCGAGGGGGCGTCCAAAGCGCCGCGCGGCAAGAAGCCGCGCGCGGAAGCGCCCGCGAAGACTGCCGAGCCGGAGGAGGAGGAGAAGCCCGCCGCGAAGAAGGGCGGCAAGGCCCCGGCCGGAGGCAAGAAGAAGAGTTGATGGGGTTGTGACTCAACCAGCCAATAAGGTGACACCGTTTCCGGCGGCCGACGTGGGGCGTTCCCTGCCTCACAGCGAAGAAGCGGAGCGTTGCCTGTTGGGGTCGTTGCTGATCAATCCGCAGGCGATCACCGAGTGCATTGAGAAGTTTGCCTCGAAGGATCCCGACCGGCGCGGCGGCGAGTATTTTTACAACGACAACCACGGGCTGATTTACCTCACGCTCGTGGGCATGATCGACCAGCATGAGCCGGTCGATCTGGTGACTGTCACGCAGAAGCTGGCAGGGCGCAACCAACTGGAACGCGTCGGCGGCGCGGCGGCGATCACGCAGTTGTTCAACGCGGTGCCGACGGCGGCCAACCTCGAGTTCTACCTGAACATCGTCCGGCAGCGCTACCGGCTGCGCCAGTTGATCGACGCCGGGACGCAGATCGTCTCGGAGAGCTACGAGACGCTCGACGAGGGTGTGGATACCTTCATCGACCACGTCGAGCAACTGGTCTTCAACATCTCCCAGGAGAAGAATGCGCACGGCGTGGTCAGCGGTGCGGATGTGGTGAAGGACGCCATCCACGAGATCGACGAGATTCTCCAGCACCAGGGGAAGCTGCGCGGGCTGGCCACGGGGTTTTCCGAGCTCGACAAGTGCACAGACGGCTTCCAGAAGGGGAGCATGATCGTCATTGCGGCGCGTCCGTCGATGGGCAAGACGTCGCTGGCGATGAACATTGCCGAGCACGTGGCCATTCTGAGTTCCGACCCCAGGGCGGTGGGTGTGTTCAGCCTGGAAATGCCGGCGGTGCAGTTGATCATCCGCATGCTCTGCTCGGTGGGCGAGGTCAGCATGAACCGGATCCGACGCGGCCTTTCGACGGACGTGGAGTATAAATCGCTGATTAATTCCGCGAAGAAAAT
>CAZAAF010000724.1:1646-1931 GCA_964482575.1 uncultured Verrucomicrobiota bacterium
ATCCATGCTGCCGGCCGGATCAGCAATTCGAAGATTTTGATTGATGATACCGGCGACCTCTCCATTATGGAGCTTCGTGCGAAGGCGCGGCGCATGAAGGCCAATCATGACATCCAACTGTTGGTGGTGGACTACCTGCAACTGGTCCACGCGCCGATGCGGGGAAATGCCGACAACCGGCAGCAGGAGATCGCGGCGATTTCCGGTGGGTTGAAGGCGCTGGCGAAGGAGCTGGAGATTCCCGTCATCGTGTTGTCGCAGCTCAACCGCGAGGCGGAGAAGCGG
>CAZAAF010000725.1:0-1920 GCA_964482575.1 uncultured Verrucomicrobiota bacterium
GCCAGCCCTTGGATGTGCATCAGGCAACTGGTGTCGCACGACACGATGTAGTCCGCGCCGGTCTGGAGGGCGGAGTCACACTTCACCTCGCCCATCGCCGTCGAAATCATCGGGAACTTGACCGAATAGGTCCCGCCAAATCCGCAGCAGCTTTCCGCCGCGCTCATCTCGACCAGCTCCAAGCCCTTCACCTTCGCCAGCAGCGCGCGCGGCTGTTTCTTCAGCCCCACCTCGCGCAGGCCGTGGCAACCGTCGTGGAACGTCACCCGGGCCGGGAACGTCGCCCCCACATCGGTCACGCCGAGTTTGGTGACGAGGAAATCGGAGAACTCCCAGCACTTGGCCGCGTGGGCCTTCGCCTCGGCCTCGAGCGGCGTGCCGTGGAAAAGTTCCTTGTAGAAGGTCATCATCATGGCGCCGCAGGAGCCGGAACAGCCGACGATGATCTCCGAGTGGCGGTACATCGCCAGCACCTTTTCGGCGACGGCGCGCGCCTCGTCCCAGTAGCCGGAGTTGAACGCCGGCTGGCCGCAACAGGTGAAATCCTCCGGATAATCCACCTGGTGTCCCAGGCGTTCCAACACCTGCGTCATGCTGATCCCCACCTGCGGATAGCACGCATCAATAAAGCACGGTATAAAAAGCGATATCTTCACGTTTCACACCTAATCTTCCGTTTAACGTCCCGTAACGAACCCGCGCAGCCTAAGACACGGCCGACATCCGGGCAAGCTTTTTGGGCATCGCCTGCCCCGCCACCGCGAAAGGCTTGGCGTAACGCAGGCCAAAATCCCGGGGTTACGCCGCCACGGAAAATAACGCTTCGGGCCTTGCCAACCGCCGCCCGATGCGCTTGATTACCGCTGTCACAACGGACATCGCGGACATATGCATGCGACCAGCTTGAATCCACGGAGCCGCGCCCACGGGCGCGGGCGATGGAATCAAATGTCCGGGTTCACGTGACTGCCCTCCTGACGCGCGCGGGTCGCGCGGTTCTTCCCGACAACCGTTGACGGTTTCAACGGATGCATTGTCGTTCTCCCTTTCCCAAACCGGTTTTGTCCCTTCGTGGGGACGATGCAGTGAAAACATAATAAGAAAAGCAAAGGACACACAGTATGAAGAAAGTAATGACAGGATTGGTCATGGCCCTGCTGGCCTCGGTCGCGTATGCGGGCGACTTCCCGGACATCAGCGTCGCCGAACTCAAGGACGCCATCAAAGCCCAGAAGGTCACGCTCATCGACGTGAACGGCAAGGATTCGTGGGCGGAGGGCCACATCCCGGGCGCGATTGAATTCGGCGCCAGCAAGGGCAAGCTCGCGAAGCTGCTGCCCAAGGACAAGGACGCGCTGGTCGTCGCCTACTGCGGCGGGCCGTCCTGCGGGGCGTATGCGGCTGCGGCCAAGGCCGCCAAGGCGCTCGGCTACACCAACGTGAAGCACCTGGCCGCCGGCATCTCCGGTTGGAAACAGGCGGGCGAGGCGACGGAACAAGGCAAGTAACGTTGCCCCCGAACCCGGCATAAAAACCGGCGGACCGCCGTGCGCGAGATGGTGACAACCGTCCAGCCGCGGTGGTTCGCCGGACCGGTTGAAGTCGTGAGAACAACCGGCCCTTCAGCACCGAAGCGCCGGACCGTTCAGGAAGCCTTGCGGAGCTTTTCCTTTTTCGCCTCGCACTCGGAGCGCAGCTTCTGCCGCTCATTGAGCAGCCTCTGCTCCAACTCCAGCATCTTCTCCACATCCTGCGCGGTGCGGGCGGCGGCGATCTTGTCGCCCAGGGACAGCTCCAGATCGGCGATCTTCGCCGTGTAGATGGAATCCAGTTCCGCCAGTTGCTTCTTCTGCTCGGCGGTCAGTTTGCGCTCGGGACCGAGCGTCTTGCCGAGGCGTTCCATCGCCAGGTCGTAGGAGG
>CAZAAF010000726.1:0-1918 GCA_964482575.1 uncultured Verrucomicrobiota bacterium
AGGAACTGGATCAGTTCGGGGTTGCCGCTGCGTTCAAAGCCTTCGGCGATGTTGTTCGAGACCGACAGCGCCGCCCGTTCCAACTGGTCGCGGAGACTGGGTGACATTCGTTTTGAGTTTCGCTCGGTCAGGTCATAGACCCGCCCGGCAAGTTGCATGGATTCCTGCCAGACCGGCAGTTCTTCGAATCGACGATACGTCATAATGGCCTCCTTGATCGAAAGTCTAGGTTTCCACCCACCCGTTTCCAACAAAAATTCTCGGCCCCACTGTGAATCTGAAATCTCAAATTTTAGATTTCAAATCCCGACACTAGGCCAGCCCCCGACGCCGGCTTGTCTTTGGGACGCGTTCAAGGCACGATGAACCCTTATGCACTTCACCGGATTCCTTCGATCAGGCACCGCCGGCTGTCTGGCCCTCACCCTCGGCATGGGTTCGATCCTCGCCGCCGACTCCGCCGCCCACTGGCCCGCGTGGCGGCGCGACGGCTCGGGAGTCTCCGACGAGAAGAACCTCCCCGTCGAGTGGAGCGAGACCGCCAACGTCGTCTGGCGCACGCCGCTGCCGGGCGAGGGGAACTCGTCGCCGATCATCTGGGGCGACCGCGTCTTCCTCACCGCCGCGCTTGAGGAAGGCACCACGCGGCTGGTCCTTTGCCTTGACGCATCGAGCGGGAAGATTCTCTGGAAAACGGAAATCCCGCGCGACGAGAAGACGCTGCTGTATCCGAAGACCGGGTTCGCCGCGCCGACGCCCGTCACCGATGGCCGCCGGATCTTTGCGTTCTTCGACAGCCCGGGCCTCCTGGCGCTGGACATGGAGGGCAAGGTGGTGTGGAAGCACGCGCTGGGCCCGTTCAAGGCCCCGTACAACTTCGGCACCTCCACCGTTCTCTACAAGGACAGGGTCATCCAATCCTGCGACTTCAAGGGCAACGCCTTCATCGCCGCCTTCCGGCAGAGCGATGGCACGGAATGCTGGCGCACACCGCGCGCCTCGAGCGGTTTCGGCCATTTCGGCACGCCGATGTTGATCCAGGTCCAAGGTCACCCGCAGCTCGTGGTGAACGGCGAGACGGTCTGCTCCTACGACCCGGACACCGGGAAGGAACTCTGGTCCTGCCGCGGCATGAAAGTGTGCGTCGGCCCCAGCACCGTCTTTGGCCACGGGTTGGTCTATGCCTCCTCCGGGCGCATCGGGCCCATCATGGGCATCGACCCCACCGGTCACGGCGACATCACCGAAACGCACGTCCGCCTGAACCTGACCACCGGCGGTCCCTACGTGCCGACACCGCTCGTGTACCCGCATCTCATGGTGCCGGGCGACAACGGCAAGATGCTGTTCTACGGCGCAAACCGCGAGCTGGTCGTGGAAGGCCAGGTGCGTGATCATTTCACCTCCTCGCCCATCGGCGGTGACGGGAAGATCTACTGGTGCTCGGAGCGGGGCAACACCTACGTGCTGGACGCCACCGCGCTCACCGCGACGCCGCCCGCGGTCAAGGTGCTGGCCGTCAACAAGATCGAAGGCGTCTGCCTCGCCAGCCCGGCGGTGGCTCACGGCCACCTTTTCATCCGCACCCATGACGCGCTGTATTGCATCGGGAAGGACCGCGGCGTGGTCGTGGCGCAAAAGACCCGCGCTCTGACCGGCACGTTCGAGGAACTGCGCAAGCAGTACGACGCCCACCAGGCCTTCTGGCAGAACGAGAAGGAGGCGCAAGCCCGGCTTGAGACGGTCGAGGCCATAGCCCGGCTCGACGGTCCCGAGGTTATCCCGTTCCTGTTGCACGTGGCGGTGAAGGAGCCGCACTGGGACATCTGCGAGGAGGCGGCCAAGAGCCTCGCGCGCAAAGGTCCGCCCGCGGTGGATTCGCTCCGGTTGCAGCTATGTAGAATAGAGTCAATAGAAA
>CAZAAF010000727.1:0-1911 GCA_964482575.1 uncultured Verrucomicrobiota bacterium
GGGAGATCCGGCGGCAGTGGCGCCTGCCGGTGGTGTATCTGACGGCGTACGCGGATGACACGACGCTGGAGCGGGCGAAGGTGACGGAGCCCTTTGGGTATATCCTCAAGCCGTTTGAAGATCGCGAGTTGAAGACGGTCATCGAAATGGCGTTGTACAAACACCGGGCCGAAGGCCGGCTGCAGAAGTCCGAGGAAAAATTTTCCAAGGCGTTTCAGGCCAGCCCAACCATGATGACCATCGTCTCGTTGAAAGACCGGCGGTATATTGAGGTCAACAAGGCTTTTGAACGTTATACCGGCTACTCTCATGAAGACGTGGCCGGCCACACCACGTCCGAGGTGGAACTGTGGGCCAATCCCCAGGAATTGGAGGAGGCGTTCCGCAAGCTGATTACCGAGGGAAGTTATCATGATGTGGAAGCCCGGTTTCGCACCCGGGCTGGCGAACCGCATATCGCCCGGTTGTCGGCGGAAATCATCGAGTTTGGTGACGAGCGTTGCATCTTGACCGTGGCCGAGGACATCACGGATCGCAAACAGGCGGAGGAGGAACTGAATCGCCACCGCGATCACTTGGAGGAAATGGTCAAGGAACGCACCGCGGAACTTGAGGCGTTTTATCGGGCGATGATCGGTCGTGAAGAGCGCGTGATTGAACTGAAGGACGAAGTCAACCGTCTCTGCACGGATTTGAACCGTCCTCCCATGTATCCTCCCGTCTGGCGGCGCGAGAACACGCCGGCGTCGCCGGGTGGGGTTCCCAGGGCCTGAGGCGGTGGAGACAGCATGGGCTCCAGCACGAACCAGGAACCGCGGCCGGACGAGCGCGTCAGCGACGCTGAAAGGGCGCGTCGCGTCGCGTTCAGCATGATGCAGGACGCGGACACGCAGCGCCAGCGGGCCGAAAAGGCGCTCAAGAAACTGGAAGAGTCCATCCAGCAACTGGAAGAAGCCCGGCGTTCCGCCGAGGCGGCCAACCGCGCCAAGAGCGTGTTTCTCGCCAACATGTCCCACGAGATTCGCACGCCGATGAATGCCATTCTCGGCTTCTCGCAGTTGATGCAACGCGATCCGGTCCTGACACCCCAGCAGCGGCAGCATCTCGACACCATCAACCGCAGCGGCGAGTACCTGCTGGCGTTGATCAATGATATTCTGGAAGTGTCCCGCATCGAGGCTGGCCGGACGACCATCAATCCGACGGCCTTCGACATGCACGCGTTGCTCAAGGACATGGAGATGATGTTCCGATTGCGAACGGACGACAAACAACTGCGTTTCTCCATCGAGCAGGCGGCGGAACTGCCGCAACATCTCGTCACGGATGAAAGCAAACTGCGCCAGGTGCTGATCAATCTCCTGGGCAACGCCGTCAAATTCACCGCCCAGGGGAGTATTACCCTGCGCGTGGGAGCCCGGTCGTCCGGCGCCGGTCCTCGCCTGGTGGTGGAGGTGGAGGATACCGGGCCGGGCATTTCCTCGGCGGAGATGGAGCGGATTTTTGACCCGTTTGAGCAGACACAAGCAGGGCGTCGCGCTGGAAGCGGCACGGGTTTGGGGCTGGCCATCAGCCGCGAGTTTGTGCGGCTGATGGGGGGCGAGATCACCGTGACCAGCGAGGTGGGCAAGGGTTCCACCTTCCGTTTTGACATCAGCGTCAAGCGGGGGGAATCCACGGCGGTGATCCCCAAAGCCAATCTCCGTCAGGTTGTGAAACTCCAACCCGGCCAGCGTTCCTACCGGGTGCTGGTCGCCGACGACGTCGAGGACAATCGCAAGCTGCTCTGTTCTCTGCTTGGCGCCATCGGGTTTGAAACCACGCAGGCCGCCAATGGTGAGGAGGTGCTCCGCCAGTATGAACAGTGGCGGCCCGATCTCATCCTGCTGGATTTGCGAATGCCTGTCCTGG
>CAZAAF010000728.1:0-1908 GCA_964482575.1 uncultured Verrucomicrobiota bacterium
TTTCGGACCAGGTCGGGTAGAGGACCGGCCGGGTTTCCAGGTTGAGACGGTGCGAAAGCAGCACCACCACTTCGGGCACGATGCCTTCCAGATGTCCCTCCGTGTGCTGGAAGGCGTGGGGCGGGGCGTTGATGTCGGTTGACCACCGCAGCGGGGCGCGGGCCTTCAGCCAGGCCTGCTCCTCGGGCGTGAGGCCATCCTTTTTGGCCGCGGCCTGGGCCAGGGCGCAGGTCAGCGCCAGTAGAATAACGGATAGGCAGCGCCCACTTAGCGTTTTCTGCCCGATAGTGTGTGCGACACGAATCAAACCCTTGCTCATTAGCCGCGAGCCAAACCCTTTCATTGCCGGCGCTATCTCACACGAATTCCGTGGAGAATTCCAGCACAAAGGACAGCCCCGCGGCGCGGCCGAAGCCGCCTCCCGGGAAGGATCGGGCATGAACGGGCAGGGCGGAACCCCGCCGGACCGTCCTAGCGCTGCACGCGGGCGGACCCGCCCTTCGCAAACGCCCGCACCTGCTCCACCGTCGCCATCGTCGTGTCGCCGGGGAAGGTCGTCAGCAGCGCGCCGTGCGCCCAGCCGAGCTTGACCGATTCCTCGGGCGACTCGCCCGCCAGCAACCCGTAGATGAAGCCCGCGGCAAACCCGTCGCCGCCGCCGATGCGGTCGATCACGTCCAGCTCGCACGTCGGGGCCGTGTGGGTCTTGCCGTTGATCCACGCCACCGCGCTCCAACGGTGCCGGTTGGTCGAGAGCACCTCGCGCAGCGTCGTCGCCACCACCTTCACGTTCGGCTGCTGCTTGACCACCTTGTCGATCATCCCGAAGAACGCGCTCGGGTCGAGCTTCGACTTGGAGTGCACGTCCTGACCCTCGATGCCGAGGCCCTTCTGCAAGTCCTCCTCGTTGCCCACCAGCACGTCCACGTTCTCCACGATCCGCCGGATCACGGATACCGCGCGCTTCTCGCCGCCGGAAATCTTCCAGAGCTTCTCGCGGAAATTCAGGTCGAACGACGTCACCGCGCCCGCGGCCTTCGCCGCCTTCATCCCCTCGATGATCAACTCCGCCGTTGTCTCCGACAGCGCCGCGAAGATGCCGCCGCTGTGGAACCACCGCACGCCGCCGCCGAAGATCTCCTTCCAGTCGAAATCGCCCGGCTTGAGCTGCGCCGCCGCCTCGTTGCAGCGGTTGTAGAACACCACCGGCGCCCGCACGCCCTGGCCGCGGTCGCTGTACACCGTCGCCATGTTCGGCCCCGTCACGCCGTTGTGCGCGAACCGCTTGTAGAACGGCTTCACGCCCATCGCCCGCACCCGCTCCGCGATCAGGTCGCCGATCGGATAGTCCACCATTGCCGACACGATGGCGGTGTTCAGGCGGAAACAATCGCTCAGGTTCGCCGCGACGTTGAATTCACCGCCGCTGACGTGGATGGCGCATTGCGTCGCCTTGCGGAAGGGGATGACCCCGGGATCGAGCCGGTGCACAAGCGCTCCGAGCGAAACGAGGTCCAGCGCGCCCTGTTGCGAAATCTTCAAGCCGTGATTCATAGGTGTTCCTTTTGGGTTAAATTGGAGCCAGAGGGTTTAAAACTTCGCTCCCGGCCTGTCAAGGTTCCGTTGCCGGAAAATGAGGTGGCACAGCGGGCGCAACGATGACGCGCGGCGCGCGGATGGAATGAACCAACTGTAGCGTCGGCCTCTGACCGCCGCCGCAACATTTCTTTCTCTCCGCATCCGTGTTCGTTCCGTGTTCCATCCGTGGCCAACCGCATTCCGCTCCGCTTCTTCCCGTCTTTGCGGTTCGGTTTGATGGTGGTTGGAACTGAATCGCGACGGGTTTCGGGGAACCGTGAATCCCGAAGGGATTCCATCACTCAGCCCGGGGTTGGCCGGTCCTCCGGC
>CAZAAF010000729.1:0-1903 GCA_964482575.1 uncultured Verrucomicrobiota bacterium
CGAAGCGGTCCACCGTGCCGATGGCCACGAAGGTCACCACCAGGTTGATGGTGCCGGTGATCACGATATTGAAGAGGATGTCGCTCACGCCGTAGCCCGCGGCCTTGTAGAGTTCCTCGGCGTAGTTGAAGATGACATTGATGCCGCTCCACTGCTGGAGCACCGCCAGGGTGACGCCGATCAACAGGATTTTGACCATCCTCGGCTCCAGCAGGTCGCGGAAGCGGACGTGCTGGATTTCGCCGCCCGCCAGCGTGGCCTGCACGTCGCGCACCTCGCCGTCGGCGTACGCCGCGCCGCCGATGTGGGCCAGCACCTGCCGCGCGCGGTCCGCCCGCCCGTTCTTCACCAGCCAGCGCGGGCTTTCCGGCACGAACAACGCGCTGACAAAGAACAGCAACGACGGCCCGGCCACCGCCGTGAACATCCATCGCCACCCCCACTGGCCATTCCAGGACTGCCGGATCATCTCCGCCGTCGCGCCCTCGGCCACCGGCTGGGCAATCAGCCAGTTCGCCACCTGCGCCGCCACGATGCCGATGACGATGGTGAGCTGGTTGATCGCCACCAGCCGCCCGCGCATGTGCGCCGGGGCCACTTCGGCGATATACATCGGCGAAAGATTCGAGGCCATGCCGATGGCGACGCCGCCCAAAATCCGCCACGTCACAAACCCGGCAAACGACGTCGCCCAGCCCGTCAGCACGGAGGACACGGCAAACAGGAAGGCCGAAATCACCAGCAGCTTCTTCCGCCCATACCGGTCGCTGAGACCGCCGGTCACCAGCGACCCCGCCAGGCAGCCGATCAGGGCGCAACTGTTGGCCCAGCCGATGAGTTCATCCGAATGGAGCTGGAAGTATTTCTCGAAGAACGGTTTCGCGCCGCCGATGACGACCCAGTCGTAGCCGAACAACAATCCGCCCAGGGCCGCAACGAGCGAGATGCCCCAGATGTAGGCCATGTTGTACCGCGCCGCGCTGCCGCCGCCGGAGGAGGTCATGGGTGTTGTGATCAAAGTCCGTTTCCCTGGGTTGTACCGTTTCAGTTAGTTCGACGACTCCACCTTCAACGCCTGCGCCTGCCCGGCGGTGATCGTGACGGCGGGCTGGAAACGACTCCCCGCCATGTACTGCAAAAGGCTGTGCCGCATCTGGCGCGCAACCGGGTTGGCTTCGAGATCGTTCGCCAGGTCCACGCTGCACACCAGCAACCGGCCCTTGCCCACCCGGGCCTCGAACACCAGCCCCAGTTTGCGCGCCGTGAACCAGTCATCAATCACCTGCACGGTCGGGCGCAGCCCGCGCGGCAGATCGTCGAGGATCATCGCGCCCGCGCGCGACACCAAATACCACCATTGCCAGTTGCTGTGATCGTCGGTCGGAAAATCCGCCAGCGCCGGATGTCTCGGGTCGCAAAGAATCCCGAGCGTCGTCGGCGGCTGGCGGCGCGTCCAGGCGGTGTTCCAGAAGATGCTGGAGAAGCCGAGCACCACCGGGTCCTGCGCGGCGTTCTTCACCTGCTTCGGCGGAATCATCCAGAGCACCTTCCCCCCGCCATCGAGCGCGGCCACCGCTGTTGCATCGAGCGTCCCGGTGACCAGCACCTCCGACGCCGGTTGCGTGTCCACCTTCGACGGATAAACCCAGATGTCCCAGTCGTTTTCAAACGAGAATCCCACCTTCACCGTGAACTTGTAGCGCGCCGGCGCGCGCACGCCCTTCAACTCCGCGCTCACCCGCCCCAACAGGCACCCGTTGCCCACGGGAATCGTTTGGGCCGGCAGCGCGCCGCTGGCGGCGGTCCGGCCATCGTCGCCGACGAGCCGCCACGTCGCCACCGCATTCTCCATCGGCAACGGTCCGAAGTGCGCCACTTGGATGTCGGCTTCGAGCGTCTCGTC
>CAZAAF010000730.1:0-1890 GCA_964482575.1 uncultured Verrucomicrobiota bacterium
CCGGGATCGACGTCGCCTTCGTGGGAAATGCAGACCTGGCCCAGGCGCTCGGTTGTCCTCCGGCTCTGGAGAGCGGGCGCATCCGCGACGCGATGGAGACCGTTCTGAAATCGGCCGCCGCCCACAAGGTCGTGGGAGGGGGGAACGTCGCCGACCCGGGCATCATCGCCGACCTCCACAAGCACGGCCTCCGGTTCGTCACCCTCACGTCCGATGTGGAACGATTTCTGGTTGGATTGCAAACCGTGATTCATGACCAACGGACACGGGGGTGTTGACACCCGCGTCCCGTGAGCGCGGCAACTCACAAACCGTCTCCTGAGCCCTCGCTGGCGGGACGTGTCGCGCCCCGCATCTTCCTTGCCGCCCACTGATACCACAGTAGTCCTAGACCGCCCGGCGCGCGGCGTGGTATTCCTGCCACGACAACGGTTTTCCTGGGAGTGTTATGAGACGATTCACTCGACGCGATTTTCTGAAGGGCGCAGGCGCGGCGCTGGGCGTACCGTTCCTCGTCCCCTCCTCCGCGCTCGGCCTCGGGGGCGCGATCCCGCCCAGCGAGCGCATCACGATGGGGTTCATCGGCGTGGGCGGCCAGGGCGGCGGCCATCTGCTCGGCGGCGCGTGGACGTACATTCCCGGCGGGTACAGCGCCCGGCCCGATGTGCAGGTGCTCGCCGTCTGCGACATCCGGCGGGACCGCCGCGAGCGCGCCACGCAGCGCGTGAACGACGGGTATGCGCAAATGCCCGGACGCGCAGGCGGCAAGCCGTGCGAGGCATACGTGGATTTCCGCAAGGTGCTCGACCGCGGCGACATTGACGCCGTGCTCATCGCCTCCCCGGCACACTGGCACGCCATCATGGCCATCCTGGCGGCGGAAGCGGGCAAGGACGTGTATTGCGAGAAGCCGACGGCCTGCACGATCCGCGAGGCGCAGGCGGTGGCGACGGCGGTGCGGCGCTACGGCCGCGTGTACCAGGCAGGAACGCAGCAGCGCAGCGAATACGGGGGCAAGTTCCGCCGCGCGTGCGAGTTCGTCCGCAGCGGGCGCATCGGACGGTTGAAGGAAATCTACGCCTACCGCGACGGCGGCGGGATTCGCTGGCCGGTGCGGTTCGCCCCGGGCAAGCCCGTGCCGGACGACGTGGACTGGGATCTCTACCTCGGGCCCGCGCCCTGGTTCCCCTACGACGGCAACACCGGCTCGCACCGGTTCGACATCGGCGAACTCAACTGGGGCCAGCATCATTATGACATCGTCCAGTGGGCCGCCGACGCGGACGAGACGGGGCCGGTGGAATTGTTCATGGACGAAGGCCGCACGGCCTACCGCTACGCCAGCGGCGTGACGGTGTTCGGCAAGCCGTATCCCGGCGAGAAGGTCGGCGCCAACGGCGGCGCGTGCTTCGTCGGCACGCACGGGCGCATCGCCGTGGATCGCGACAACCTGGTCTCCGACCCGCCGGAGATCGTCCGCGAACCGCTCCGACCGGACGAGACCCATCTCTATTCCTGCGACAGCCACTCGGGGAATTTCCTCGAGTGCGTCCGCACCCGTCAGCGGACGATCTGCCACGAGGGCGTGGCGCACCGGTCGTCGAGCGCGCTGCTGCTCGGCGGCGTCGAGAAACAACTGCAACGGCCGTTGAAATGGGACCCGCAGCACGAGACCTTCGTCGGCGACGACGAGGCGAACCGGCTGCTTTCCATCGCCAGCCGTCCGCCGTGGCACATCTAAGAGGAACGACGATGCGACTCATCTTCACCGCCCTCACCCTCGTCGCCCTGCTCGCCCCGGCCCGCGCCGCGGACCTCGCGAGCGAGGACCAGTTCATCGCCGTGCTGCAATCGGACGCCGGCCCGCAGCAGAAGGATGCCGCGTGCGCG
>CAZAAF010000731.1:0-1888 GCA_964482575.1 uncultured Verrucomicrobiota bacterium
CGCATCAACGTCGGCTTGATCGGCATGGGCTTGATCGTGGGCGGCCACCAGAGCCATTGCTGCGGCCGCGACGATGTGCAGGTGGTCGCCGTCTGCGACGTGGACCGCGCGAAGCGTGAGGGCGCGAAAGAGCGCGTCAACGCCGCTTATGCGAAGAAGACCGGGGCGGGCAGCTACAAGGGCTGCGATGCCGTACATGAGTTCGAGAAGATCATCCTGCGCAGCGACGTGGATGCGGTGTTTGTCACCACGCCCGATCACTGGCACGCGCCGATTTCGGTGATGGCCATGCGTCATGGCAAGGATGTGTATTGCCAGAAACCGATGACCCTGACGTTCCGCGAGGGCCGCATCGTCAGCGACGTGCAGCGGCAATACGGCGCCGTTTTCCAGGTCGGCTCCCAGCAGCGCAGCGAGCGCGCCTTTCGGAAGGCCTGCGAGATCGTTCGTAACGGCTGGATCGGCAAAGTCCACACCGCGTACGCCAACCTCGGCGAGTTTCCGCCGGCGCAGACCCTGCCGGAGCAGCCGGTCCCGGACGGTTTCGATTACGACCGCTGGCTCGGACCGACACCGTGGTATCCCTACAATGAGCAGCGCGTGAAGGGGAACTACGGCGGCGGCTGGCGCTGTTTCTGGGATTACGGCTCGCGCAAAAACGGCGACTGGGGCGCGCACCATTTCGACATCATCCAGTGGGCGCTCGGCATGGACGACAGCGGCCCGGTGCGGTTCATCCCGCGCGGCTTCGAGGGTGCGAAACACCAGACGCACATTTATGCCGATGGCGCGAAGGTGCTCCGCAACAACGACACCGACAAGCTCGACATGAAAGGGCACATGATCCGGTTCATCGGCGAGAAAGGCGAGGTCTGCGTCAGCCGTGGGGGCAAACTCGACACCACGCCGGTGGAACTGCCCCACCGCGCGATCACGCCCGGCGACACGCAGCTCTACACCGTCACGAAGGGCCACGAGGACAATTTCTTCGAGTGCATCAAGACGCGCAAAGTCACGATCTGTCCCGCCGAGATCGGCCATCGCACCGCGACGATCTGTCACCTCAGCGGCATTGCGGAACGGCTCGGCCGCCCGATCACATGGGACCCGGCCAGGGAGGAAATCATCGGCGACGCCGAGGCGGGCCGCTGGCTCGATCGTCCGCGGCGGGCGCCTTACACCTACCTCTGAGCGCACGGACCGGGAAACACGAGTAATAAGACGAACTTTCAAAACGTGAAAACGGCAAACATGAAAACAGTTCTGTGTGTGATCGCGCTGGTGGCGTCGAACGCGTGGGCGGCCGATGTCAACGAGCTGATTCCGAGGCTGGCGGACGCGAAGGTGGAGAATCGCTACGACGCGCAAATGGAATTGCAGGCGCTGGCTTCGCAGGCGTCCGTGCCGGGACATGAGGACCAGCGCGCCGCGTTCGCGACGGTGCTCGCGGGGAAAGTCACCGACGCCAACGTGCCGCAACCGGCGCGGGTCTGGATGGTGCGCCAGCTCGAATACATGGGCCGGGGCGAAGCCGTCGCCGCGCTCACGGCACTGCTCCAGGGCAGCGACGCCGAACTCGGCGAGTGTGCCCGCCGTGCGTTGGAGAAGAATCCCGACCCGGCCGCAACCGCCGCGCTGCGGAGCGCGTTGGCGAAGGGCGGCGATGCGGTGCGCCACATCGGACTGATTCGTTCGCTCGGTGAGAAACGCGACGCGGATTCGGTGAAGCTCATCGCCGCTTGCTTGAAGGACCCGCAGGCCGGTGATGCCGCGGCACAGGCGCTGGGCAACATCGCATCGCCCGCCGCCGTCGAGGCGTTGTGGGGCGTTGCAGGCACGCAACGCTTCGCGGCTGAGTCGCTGATCAGCGCGGCCAATCGTCTCGGCA
>CAZAAF010000732.1:0-1879 GCA_964482575.1 uncultured Verrucomicrobiota bacterium
GGCGGCGGCGACTGTGGTTTTGGCTGCGACGGTGCCGATGGCGGGCTGGCGGGGCGCGCGGCGGTTTTGGACGGCAGCCGGACGGTGGTGGTCTCAAGCTGTGGCAGCTTGCGCCCCTCGATCCTGGGAATGTCCGTGCTGCGATTCATCGGCGTGGGATTGGCCGCCAGCGAGTTGCGATCGGAAAAGAAACGGGGGGTGTCCGGCCTGACCGCGGTCGCCTGCGTCGAATCCACCTCGATGAAACTCAATTGAGGCGGCGGACGGCGCAGGGCAGTGCGCTTCAACGGGTCTTTCGCCACTTGTTTAACCGCGACGGGGCGCGAAAGGAACTGGGCCAGCGCGCGGGTTAGCGGCGTGGCGGCATAGAACCACAGGAGAAACAGATGCAGGAAGAGGGAGATCCCCACCGCGTATGAAATCCGCCGCTGGTACAGGTCCATGTTCATGACTGCTCGGGCAGGCGGCGCCAGAGATAATGGCGGAAGAGCACCGTCAGCGTGGAGGTCAGCGGCACGGCGAGAAGCACGCCGATGAACCCAAGCAGATGACCCCAGATGAGGATGGACAGCACAATCGTGACCGGGTGCAGGCCGGTTTTGTTGCCGACGATTCGCGGCGCGAGGATCCAGTTCTCGATCATGTGGACGGCGATACACACAGCAATGGCCTCGAGGGACAACTGCCAGTTGCCGTCGTGCTGGCCGTAGGCAATGAGCGCGGCCGGGAAGGCGCCGGCGAAGACGCCAAAAAGCGGTATGAGGTCGAACAGGCCGACCCAGATGCCGAGCAGCAGGGCGAAATCAATGCCGACCAGATAGAAACCCAGCGCGGCCAGCGCACCGACGCAGACGGCCACGATGCACTGCCCGCGGAAAAATGCCTGCAACGACTCGTTGATTTCACTGACCAGATGGATGATGTCGTTGCGAACGGCGGTGTTGGTCACGGGTACGTACATTTTCCAGTTACTGGCGAGGTAGTCAGGGTCCTTCAGGAAATGAAACACGTAAACCGGAATGATAAGAAACCCGAACACGGCGCTGACCAGGCTGATGGCGTTGGAGAGAATCGACGGGATCATGCTGGTGGCGTGACGCGCCAGATCCGGCACGGAACTGGTGACGCTGCCGGTGAGTTGGTCCACGAATCGCGGCCACGCACCGGTTCCTTGAGCCCGCGCGCCGTCGGTTATGTGACTGGCCGCCGTCGTGGCGCGCTGAATCAGGGCTGGCATCCGACTGGCAAAGTCGGTCAATTCCTGGACGATGGCGGGCAGTGCCAGCGCCATCAGAATGGCAATCGTGACGGCACCCAGGCCGAACACCGTCAGCACGGCGGCCGTGCGCGGCCACTGGCGCTTATCCTGGAGCCAGTCCACCGCCGGCATCAACAGGTAGGCGATCAACATGCCGATAGCCACGGGCAACAGCACCCATTGCAGCCGTGTGAACAGTGCCGCTGCCGCCAATACGGCCGCCGCGGTCAGGCTCACAAGGAAAGCAATGGCCAGCGCCACCAGCGCATTGGCGATGACGCGTCGTTGCCAGTCGGTGAACAGGTTGGGGGGCATGCAGCTAGTACTCCGCGATGTTATTCTCCGCCGACACAGGGATGCACGACCCCGGGGAGGGACGCTTCACGTCCAAGACGTGCTGCGACCCCCCGGAGTGTCTGCGCTGTGCCATGCCGGGTCCGTTTCATTGCACTGGTTTCAGTATTGAAACACAAACTATAGCCGAAGTGGAATGGGGGTACAAGAACCGGTGGCGGAATTTGACCGGCACGCGCGATGGGGATTACCTCTTGATATCTGCTTCGACGTTGACGCCGGTGCGCTTGAGAATGGTGCCTTCCTGCAAGCTGAGAGCCACGAGAG
>CAZAAF010000733.1:0-1879 GCA_964482575.1 uncultured Verrucomicrobiota bacterium
AATCATCAAGGGCCTCTCGTGGTCATCGTTTTGCAAGCGGCATGGGGCGAAAATCCGGTTCGCCCTGGTAACGGAGGTTGCGTCGCCCGAAGTAGGTGCCGTAGTAGGGCAGGTTCATGTCCACCCAGGTGACGAGCTTGACGAAATCCGGCTGCGACAGTTTTACGCCGGCGTGGCCATTTCGAAGCAGGGCGATCAGCTTGCTGGTGTGCGAGCCCTGTGAATACGGCGGGGGCACCGCGGTGTCCTTCGGGTTCATGGTCCATTCGCTGAAGCCGCGGCCCCAGCCTTTGTCGAGAAGTTCTTCATACGAGCGCGAGAAGAACTGCGTGAACTCACCGGTGAGGTTCAGTCGGCCGGCGGGTGCCGGGCCGCCGTTGCAGCGGACGCAATGCCGGTCAAGCACCGGTTGCACGTCGGCGGCGTAGTGCAAGGGGCGCGACGCCGTCGTGTCGCCGGGTTGCGGGACGGGCCGCATAGGCGGCGCGCGCAGGGCGGCGGTGATGGCCGCCCGACCGGTGGGTGCGCGGCGTCGGTCTTCGTGGCAGCCGATGCAGGAACGGCGCTCGCCGGGTTGGAGGTTTACGAACGTGCGCATCGTCTGCACCTGCATGAAGTTCTCATCGAGCGCCTGCAGGAAAAGGTTCCGCTCCGCCGGGACGATGAAAAACGCCGAGCCGTCCTCTTGTACCGGAACGATCCCGTGGAGTTGGGACACCCAGATATGCGTGTTGCGGTTTACCACCACGACCGGCGAGCCGCAGCCCCCATCCTCGGGTGCGGCTTTTTGCAGCACGTCCCACGAACGTGGCACCTGTTCGATCACGCGCAGATATTTCACACCGCCGGGCCGGACGCCGTCGAGGCCGTCGTACACATTCTGCAGATACAGCGTCGCCTCCGCCGCCGGGCCGGACGTGGTGCCGGCGGTCACGACGGTCGGGGGAAGGACGGGCGGTGTGGGGCGCGCCTGCAGTGGCATCGGCTCCCAGCAGGAAATCGCCGGGTCGCGGTAGATCCGGACGCGATTGCCAAACACGTCGAGCAGGTAGATGCCGTAGCCGGCCTTGTCCGGGATGGGCCGGTCGGGGTTGTGGGAGACGAGGAAATACTTGTCGGAGAGCGGCCAGGGATCGCAAAAAACGGGGCCGCCTTTGCCGTCATCCTTCACCATGGTGCCGTTGCGCAGAAACCACCGGTGATGATGGCCGCGCACTTCGACCTCCGGCGTGAGCGAGCGCATGGCGGCGGCGGAGCGCTTGTCGCGGCGGAGGTCCACCAGCAGGACCGGGCCGACCGCCATTTGTTCGTGCGCGGCGCCGGTGCAGACGATCAGGTCGTCATGCCCTGGCACGGCGCGGCCTTGGGTGAAGACGCCGGGTTCGCCGGTGGTGTTGCCGTAGATCGCCTCGCTGCGTCCCCCGTCGGGACACATCGCCCAGAGCGGCTGGACGAGGAAGAGGCTCTTGAAAACGTATTCCCAGCGGTTGTAAAGGATGCGGCCGTCGTTGAGCACGGTCGGGCAGAGTTCGTTCAGCATGCCGTACGAGAGCCGGCGCAACTGCCGTCCGTCCGGTTCCACCCGATGCAGGTTCGGCACGCTCAGGCCAATGTCGCCGCAGAGCACGGTCTGCCGGGCGCGCGTGGAGGTGAACGCGATGCCCCCATCGGGCAGCCAGCACGGATGAAAGTCCTGCGTCAGGAAGCGGCGGGAACTGAGATTGCCCTGCGGGTCGCACGCCATGCCGCCCGCGGGCCTGCGCCAGTCGGGGCTGAGCGCCGCGCGAGCGTCCGCCGTTTCGCCCGGCGGGGGAAAGGTGATTTGTTGCCGGCCGGAACCGTCCACGGTGCTTTTCCAGAGCCGGCGTCCGTCGTCCCC
>CAZAAF010000734.1:0-1873 GCA_964482575.1 uncultured Verrucomicrobiota bacterium
CGCGGACGTTTGGGTCTGCGGCGTCTATCTTGGCCGGCTCACGACGATTCCCGACGACAAGGAGAAACCCTACTGGCAGAGCTATGTCATCTTCATTGTCCGCGATGAACGGCCCGCCGACATCCTGTTCCAGTGTTCCGACAACACCTGGCAGGCCTACAACCGGTGGCCGACCAAGTTCTCGCTCTATACGCATCCGAAAGACGGGCAGGGGCCGTGGGCCGACGTGAGTTTCGACCGGCCCTACGGGCGCCAGTCCCAATACACCGGCATCGTCAATGATCCGCTCTCGGTCGGCTCGGGTGAATTCCTCTCCTTCGAGCAGCCGCTGGCCTATTTCCTCGAGCAGCATGGCTACGACGTGACCTACGGTTCGAACAGCGACATGCTGACGCCCGACCGCGGCCTCAAGTGCAAGACCTTCATCAGTGTTGGCCACGATGAATACTGGGACATCCGCCAGTTCCGCAGCGTGGAGAAGTTGCGCGACGCGGGCGTGAACCTGTTCTTCCTCTCCGGCAATGCCGTCTGCTGGGTGACGCCATTCCGGGCCAGCAGTCGCGGCGTGCCCAACCGCATCATCTTCCGCGGCGGCCCGTATGGCGCGGACCACGACTACGCAAACGAACGCCAGACGAAGCACGGGCCGTTCCCCGAGCGAGGACCCGACGAGGGGTTGTTGATGGGCGCCCGCAACACCCGTCCCATCAACGGCGGCGGCGACTGGATTTGCACGAAGCCCGAACACTGGATCTTCGCGGGCACGGGCATGAAGAAAGGCGACCGCATCCCGGGCCTGGTGGGGTGGGAATACCACGGCGGCGCCGCGACGGAAATCCCCGGCCTCGAGGTCGTCGCGGAAGGCCGGGCGTGGGTCGGCGGCGAGACGGTCTCGCACTACACCGCTACGGTTTATCCGGGACCGAAAGGCAACTTTGTCTTCAATGCCGCGACCATCTTCTGGTGCCAGGACCTGAGCATGCCGCCCGGCCATACACTGCCGTGGTCCCACTGGAGCCGTCCGCACGGCCCCGACACGCGCGTCCAGCAAATCACGCACAATGTCCTTCGCAAAGCCGGTTGCAAACCGGCGGCCAGCCAGAAATAACACGCCTGCAGGAGCCTTATGAAAATCCATCGTCTTCTTGTCCCCCTCGTCGGCAGCACCTTGCTGCTGGTTTCGTTGAATGCACCGGCCGCCAACCCGATCCAGATCGAGAATCGCAAGCCCGGATCGAGCGACTGGCAGCTCACGCGCGTCCGGATTGACAAGACCGACGGCATGCGCTCGCCGTGGATCGAGGGCTATTGTTCGAAGCAATCCGTGCTCGCGGGCGAGTCCCTCGACATCATGGTGAGCACCGATCCGCCCGTGAAGTTCAAGATCGAGATCTTCCGCACCGGTTATTACGGCGGCAAGGGTGCGCGGTTGATGAAGACGCTCGGGCCGTTGCAGGGCGCGGCCCAGCCCATCCCGCCCATCAGCGAGAAGCGGTTGCGCGAGTGCCACTGGAAGTCCTCGACCACGCTGAAGATCCCGTCCGACTGGGTGAGCGGTGTCTATCTCGGGCGGCTGACGACGTTGCCCGAGGCCGCGGACCAGCCGTACTGGCAGAGCTACGTCATCTTCGTCGTCCGCGACACGCGCCGCGCCGACGTCCTGTTCCAGCTCAGCGACAACACCTGGCAGGCGTACAACAAATGGCCCGATGCCTATTCCCTCTACACCGACCCGCGCGGTGCCCATGCCCGTGAGGTGTCGGTCAGTTTCGACCGGCCCTATGGCCGCCAGCCGCAGTTCATGGGCATCGTCAACGACCCGCTCTCGGTCGGCTCGGGTGAATTCCTCTCCTTCGAGCAGCCGCTGGCCTAT
>CAZAAF010000735.1:0-1870 GCA_964482575.1 uncultured Verrucomicrobiota bacterium
CGGAAGGGAAAGGACTGGCCGCGGATCACGCGAATAGGCGCGAATGGGGACAGGACCGCCACAAAGAGGCACAGGGGGAAGACGCTCTCAGATCTCAGCTTTCAGACTTCAGCCCTTTCCGATTCGCGTTCATTAGCGTCATTCGCGGCCTCGCGTCCCCTCACCTCCGGCGGATCCATTCGGGGCGGGCGTAGCGGGCTTGGACGAATTGGGCGGTCATCTCGGTGGGGCAGACGGGCAGCGGGTCGTCGGCTCCCCAGGCCAGCCGCAACCCCTGGGACAGCCAGTCGGCGTCGGCAGGGAAGTTGGTGACGAAATCGCCGTGGGGCCGCTGGCTGCGGTAGGCGGGCTGGCGCGGCGGCTCGAGCAGGTAGCGCCCGATGCGGTCGAGGGGGAAGTTGTAAAGGAGCGTGCCGTGGTGGAGCAACCAGTGGCGACGGCGGCGCTGGGCGTTGCCGGAGAATTTCCGGCCTTCGAGGCAGAGGTCGCTGCTGCCGTCGAACCCGACGCGGGGGACTTTGGCGGTGAGGACTTCGGTAATGCGGTCGAGGATGAGGAAGTGGGAACGGGAGACGTCGTTGAGTTCCGGCCGCTGGCGCATGTCGAGGACGAGGGAGAAGTTCAGGCAGCCGGGCCCGATGAGGACGGTGCCGCCGCCGCTGACCCGCCGCCGGACGGGGACGCCGTCGGCAGCGCAGGCGGGTTCGTTGACGTCGTCGGCCAGGCGGCAGAAGCAGCCCATGACGACGCTGAGGTGGTCCATCTCCCAGAGGCGGAGGACTTCCCCGCCGTCGGTCTGCTCGGCCTGGATCAACAGGGCTTCGTCGAGCGCGAGGTTTTCCTCGGGTGTCGGTAATGTGAGATTGAGGACTAGCATCGGGTCCCTCCGGAGGCGGTCTCCGCCGCCATCCTAGCGAAAGATTACGTGAACCGGGGGAAAAGCACAATGCTGCGACCGGTCAGAATCATTGAGTTGGGGCGATTTGCCTTGAGTTGGCTTGATTTGCCTAGAAACCGCGGGCTTTTCATCGGTCCTCGATCAAACTTTCTGCATGGCGCAGTTTCCGTGATCGGGAGCCGTTTGAAAAGGGTCAATTTCGGCCACTGGCGCCGGCCGCGGAACCGTTCGCGGCGAGGGCCGAAAGCGCCTCGACGGCCTCGTTGATGACGGGCCGGAGGCGGGCCTCGCCGAAGTCCGCGTAGAGGGTGCGGATGCGCTGCTCGCAATCTTCCGGCGACCGGCTTTCCAGGATGATCTGCCGAACCGGCGCGAAGGCCCCGCGGAAGGCCCGCGCTAGCCCCGCCGCGGCCTCGCGGGCGACGGCGTCGTTCGCGGCGGCGGCCGGGAAACTCCGCCCCGCCCGGCCCTCGGCCGAAAGGGTCAACGGCGCCCCCGGCGGCGGCGCGGCCGGCGCGGCGCAACGGATGACTTCGAAGCCGACCCGCTTGCCGACGACGCGCAGCGCCTCGTCGCTCGGCGTGAGGCCGCCGGCGTAGAGCGACTGCAAAACTTTCGCCGTCGCCTCCGCCTCCTGCCGCGATTCCGCGCCCCACGACACGAGCGGCGGCCGTCCGGGCAAATTGTTGATCTTGAGGAACTGCGCGAATAGCTGCTTGCGGATCGTCGCGGCCAAAAGCATCCCGTCGAGTTGGCGGAGGTCCTGCCGGACCATCTCCTGGCTGTTGGCGACGCCGCTGCCGAGGCCGGTATTGCGCGCCTCGGCGGAAAGGGTCTGCCCCACGATGAGCTTCGATTTCTCGCGCTGGCAAATCGCGTGGAACTTCTCGAACGCGTCGGCGTTGCTGCCGCCCGTAATCGCGTTCATCAATTCGACCTCGGTTTCCTTCGTGACCGCGAGGCCGCCGAGTT
>CAZAAF010000736.1:0-1866 GCA_964482575.1 uncultured Verrucomicrobiota bacterium
GCCTCGTGCGGCTTGCCGTTTGCTGGCTGGCCGGTCGTCGGCGGTTCCTGTGGGCGCGCCGTGAGAAAATCAACGATCTCGGTTGCGGCGCGTTCGCTGTCGAGCACCATCTCATCCACGCGGCTCACGAGATAGTTGTAGGCGATGTAAGCCGGAATGGCCACCGCCAGGCCGGCGGCGGTGCAGAGCAACGCCGTCCAGACGCCGTCGGCAATGTCGGCGACGTGAACGAAGTTGCCTTTTTCGGCGATGATGCGGAAGCTCGAGATGAACCCCACCACCGTGCCCAGCAGACCGAGCAACGGCGCCACCTGCGCAATGGTCGCCAGCGCCTTCAGGTTGCGTTCCAGACGCGGCACTTCCAGGAGGCTGACCTTCTGGATCGCATCCTGGATTTCCTCGCGTGTCCGGTCGTAGCGGGTGATGGCGGCCTTGACGATGGCGGCCACGATGCCGGGCGTTTCGTCGCAAATCGAGAGGGCTTCCACCAGTGCGTTGCGGCGCAGGGCATTGATGATGCCCGCGAGAAACTCCTGGGTGTTGATCGAGTTGCGATGATAGTGCAGCAGGCGCTCGAAAAAGATGGCGCCGCCGACCACGCTGCACAGCGCGATCAGCCACATCAGGACTCCACCTTTGGCGAAAAGGATGATCATTACAAACCTGACGGACTTTATAATCCCAAAACCGCCCCCGGGTCAACGCGCCATTCCAGCGATGCGGCCCGGCCAATTTGCTTGAATCCGCCGCGCCGGCAGGGGAATGATGTCCGCCCAAAACCGAAACAGACTGTTGAGAAAATTTATGACGACCCACACTCGTTCCATTTCCCGCGGCGCCACGCGGCGCGAATTCCTCCAAACCGCCGGTGCTGCCGTTGCCGGCGCGGCGCTCGCCCACCCGTGGCGCGCGCTGGCCCAGGGCGGCGCGAAGACCATCACGCTGGCGTTTGTGGGGTGTGCGCACATCCATACGCCCGGCTTCGTCAAACTGCTGAAGGGCCGGACGGATGTGAAGGTGAAATACGTGTGGGACCCTGAAGCGGCCCGCGCTGAATTCCGCGCCAGGGAACTCGGCAGCAAGGTCGTCGCCGACCCGAAGGAAATCTGGTCCGATCCGGAGGTGGCGGGCGTGGTGATTTGCTCCGAGACGACGCGGCACCATGAACTGGTGCTCGCCGCCGCGGCGGCGAAGAAGCACATGTTTGTCGAGAAACCCCTCGGCAGCACCGCGCAGGAGAGCCGCGAGATGGCCGACGCCATCGCGAAGGCCGGCCTGCTTTTCACCACGGGCTACTTCATGCGGACACAGCCCGCGCATCTTTTCATCAAGGAACAGATTGCCAGGGGCAGCTTCGGCAAGATCACCCGCATCCGCGGCTCCAACTGCCACAGCGCGTCGCTCGGCGGATGGTTCGACGTCAAACCCAAGGACCCGGCGAACACCTGGCGATGGATGGCCGATCCGAAGATTGCCGGCGTTGGCGCGTTCGGCGACCTCGGCACGCACTCGCTCGATATCATGATGTGGATGCTCGGTGATGTGGAGAGCATTACGGCCGACGTCAAGGTGGTGGTGGGCCGCTACGGGGATTGCGACGAATCCGGCGAGGCCTTGATGAAATTCAAGAGCGGGGTCACCGGCACGCTCGCGGCCGGCTGGGTGGACGTGGACAATCCCGTGACACTGCTGGTCAGCGGCACCGAGGGGCACGCGGTCATCGTCAAGAACGACCTGTATTTCAAGAGCAGCCAGGTGAATGGCGCGGATGGCAAGAAACCGTGGACGGCATTGCCGGAAGCGCTGCCGTTGCCGCTGCACCAGTTCGTAAATGCCATCGCCGGCCAGCCGAATCAGCCGCTGGTG
>CAZAAF010000737.1:0-1860 GCA_964482575.1 uncultured Verrucomicrobiota bacterium
CCCAACAAAAACTTCTCGCCGTTCGGGTTCTCGATCTCCACGGTGTTTTCCAAGGCGAGCGCGCTGAGTTGTTCCGGCGGCACGGCCACCGACGCGCGGCCCTCGAAACAGATCATCGGCGGCGTCACGCCGATGGGCACGCCGTTCAATAGCACGCGCTTCTCCGGGTCGAGGCATTTGTAGCCCGCCATGAACACACGCGCCTCCCGCACGTCCTTCAACTCCGCCACACCCAATCCAATGCGCGCCGGAACCTCCGGCTGTTTCGCGCACGTCACGCGCCCGGCCTCGGTCCATTCCAGCACGCCCGCCACGCCGCGTCCCAGCAGACGCCACTCCGCGCGCACCTGTTCGCCCTCCACGGTCACCAGGAGCCACGAAGGCGCGGAATCCTCCAGAAAGCCCCAGTAATAATCGTAACTGTGGCGCGACACCGCCGACGGCCGCACCTCGTGCAATGGCACCAGCGGCGCCTGCGGGTACCCCAGGATCGTCGTCTCCAGTTGCAGTAGCGGATGGCGCACGTTGCGGTGCAGCGTCGCGGCATGATTGTGCGTGTGCCCGCAGAAGAACGCATCCACGCGGAACCGGTCCAGCATCGGCAGGGTCGCGTCCAGCATCGGCTTGTAGGCCCAGAACGGCCGGCTGACGGTGAACAGCGGCGCGTGCGAAAACAGGAAGGTCCGCGCGGCATGCTCCTGCGCCCATTTCAACTCTCCTTCCAGCCATGACACCTGTGCCGAGCCGGGCCGCAGGCCGTTGTCATCCACCACGATGAACCGCGCGTCGCCATGGCTGAACGCGTAATGAAATCCGGTCAGCGGGCGGCCCTTGCCGCCGGCCATCGCCAGCAACCGCCCGCCCATCTCCGGGATCACCACCTCGCGCAACGCAGGCTCGCGGTCGTGGTTGCCCCGGGCGAACCACACCGGGCAGCCGCTGCCACGACGGAGCAACTCGAGTGCCTCGCGCAGCTCCGCTGACTGCAAGGCCGGGTCGCGCGCCCCCTCGACGAAATCGCCAAGTTGCACCAGGAAAGCCGGCTTCTCCGCCGCGATCTCCGCCATCACGCGCGGCCAGACCTGCTCCGTCATCCACGCGTAGCGCCGGTAGTCGTCCCCTCGGTGCGCCTCGGCATGATACGCCGGGCCAACCCAGTGGCAGTCGCCGATGACGGCAAATCGAAACGTTTCAGACATGGCTCAATCTAAACGCCTTTCCATGATGGCGGGAAAGTCTTTGTTGATGTCCCCCGGGGATCAGCACCGGTCGCGCGCGGCGATGAGGGCCAGTTGCTCCATCGGTGGCATCGCCCGCACGGCACGCACCACCTCGACCACGCGGCGCGCGACGTAATCCACCTCCTCCTCCGTCGTGAACCGGCCAAGGCCGAAGCGGATTGAGTTGTGCGCCAGCGTCCGCTTGACGCCCATGGCCCGCAACACATGCGACGGTTCGACCGCGGCGGTGGTGCAAGCCGAGGCCGACGAAACCGCCACGTCCTTCATCGTCGCCATGATCGCCTCCGCCGCCGCGCCGGCGAAACCCAGATTCAGATTGCCGGCGAGCCGCTCGACAGGATGGCCGTTCAGGAAGACGTTCCCCAGCGATTCCGAGATCGTCGCGTGCAGCCGGTCGCGCATCGCGCGGAGGCGCTCCGTCTCCGCTGCCATCTCCTGCCGGCAAAGGTCGCACGCCCGGCCGAGACCGACGATGCCGGGCACGTTGAGCGTGCCCGACCGCAACCCGAATTCATGGCCGCCGCCCTCCATTTGCGGCGACAGATGGACGCCGCGCCGCACATACAACGCGCCAATGCCCTTCGGACCATATAGCTTGTGCCCGCTGAGCGAGAGCAGG
>CAZAAF010000738.1:0-1856 GCA_964482575.1 uncultured Verrucomicrobiota bacterium
TCCACTACCCGGTCGTGGAGAAGCTCAAAGGCAAGGATTTCTGGGCCATTGATTTCGGCCTGCACGACTTTGTCAACGTCGGCATGGCCGGCATCTTCTGGTGGAACGAAAAGGAGAACGGCTACTTCGGCCACGAAATCTACCTGTTGCCCGGCCAGATGATCGTTGAGCACGCGCACGTGAAGACCGAGGCGGCGAAGGCGAAGATGGAAGCCTGGCAGGTCCGGCACGGCAGCATCTATACTTTCGGCGAAGGCGAGCCGACCAACCCGTGCCCCATCCAGTTGCCGGCGAGCCAGGAGAAGTTCATCACCGCCCGGCACTGCCAGTTGCTCAAGCCCGGCGAGATCGCGTCGTTGAACCGCGCCGAGGCGAAACACTTCATGATCGCCGGCCCCGAGGGCGCGATTGTGACCGAGTACGCCACCTATCACGATGGCGCAGGCCTGCGGTTCACCAATCCCGGCGTGAAATTCTAGGAAACCGATCATGCGCGAGTTTCATCATATTGGGGTGCCGTCCCGTCAGCCGCGTCCGAATGAGACGTACCTGAAGGACGGCAAACTCTACATCACCGCGGTGGACGCCGACCCGATGAAGATCGAGTGGTTGCGCTTCGAGTTCGGCAGCCCGATGCCGAAGGAAGTGCAGACGATGACCCACATCGCCTACAAGGTGGACGACCTCGACGCGGAGTTGAAGGGCCAGAAGGTCCTCATCCCGCCGTTCACGCCGATGCCCGGCGTAAAGGTCGCGTTCATCCTGCACGAAGGCGTGCCGGTCGAGTTCATGCAGCTCGGTTAGGCAACGGGCTCGGCCTGTTGAGGCCTTCATCCATTAGAACGACGAACCCCGCGGGCCGCCCGGCTCGCGGGGTTTTCGTTTGGGTGAAAACGGGACGTTCTTCTACAGGGTCCAGCCCTTCCGGT
Organism: uncultured Verrucomicrobiota bacterium; assembly: GCA_964482575.1. Taxonomy (GTDB): domain Bacteria; phylum Verrucomicrobiota; class Verrucomicrobiia; order CAIQCK01; family CAIQCK01; genus CAIQCK01. Next base: position 930 of record CAZAAF010000738.1, read on the forward strand.
AGGGACGCCCGACGGCGGCGTTGGCCTCCTTGTCGTTGGTGACTTCCATCGTCGCACCGTCCCAGAGCAGCAGCCGGCCCGGAAACCGGATGGCGAGATTCCCCATCAACACCATCTCCGTGAGCGGCCCCGCGTAATCGAACCGGGAGCAGGGCGCCTCGCCGCCCTTGCAGGCGCGAATCCAGTCCTTCTCGTGTCCGTCCTGCCCGCCGGGAATGCGCGCCAGCGTTGGGGCGGGCGGGGTGAATTCCTTCATCGCCTTTTCCGGGATCAACTGCGGGTTGTGGCCGTAACAGCCGCACATGAGTTTTCCCTTGTCGCCGATGAAGATCACGCCGCCGTTGTCGTCGCCCATCTTGCGGCCGGGGTCGAGTTCGTCCGGGCGGGGCGGCATCAGTCCGCCATCCCACCACGTGACCTTGACCTCCGGCATCCCCTTGCGCGCGGGAAATTTGTACCGGATGATGGAGGAGCGGGGATAGGTTTCATTCGTTGATTCCGTCTTCTTCCAGAAATCATGCCACGAAGTCGAGACGCAGCCCTCCACGCTCGCCGGATATTTCAGCTTCAACGCCCAGAATACCGGGTCGAGGATGTGGCAGCCGAGGTCCCCGAGCGACCCGGTGCCGAAGTCCCACCACGCGCGCCACTTCTCCGGGTGATACGCCGGATGATACGGGCGGTACGGTGCGGGCCCGAGCCACAGGTCCCAATCCATCCCCTTGGGCAGCGGTGGCGTGGTCTTCGGACGCGTGACTTCCGCCCCCTGCGGCCAGACGGGGCGATTGGTCCAGGTGTGCACCTCGCGCACGGGGCCGATGACGCCGCTCCCGATCCATTCGCAGATCCGGCGTGCGCCCTCGCCGGAATGGCCCTGGTTGCCCATCTGGCTGACGACCTTGTAACGCCGCGCGGCCTCGGTCAGGA
>CAZAAF010000739.1:0-1834 GCA_964482575.1 uncultured Verrucomicrobiota bacterium
GATGGTGACGACGAGAAGAGCGACGACAACGCATGGAAGCGTCTTCATGGGACTGGGGGACGCTACTTCTTCACTTCGACCACCAGCGGGGCTAGCATGCTCGGCGGGCTGGTTAGCGCCGTTACGTGGACTGGCTGGCCGACGACGTGGAAATAAACCGTCAATTCCTTCCGCTGCGCCGACGCACGAAAACGACCGCTGGCGTCGAGATCGAAGGCCGGCCCGCCGCCGCTGAAGTCCGCCATGCCGAAGGCGACCACGTTGTGCTTGTCGGCGAGATGGCCCCAGCCTTCGCACCGCTTGCCCGAGGCGTAGGGGGATGACGGCTTGCCCGCGCCTGTCAGGACGCGCCAGCCGTTCGCATCCTGCCGCAGCGCGGCGACTTCCTCCGGCTTGCGGAAATACCCGTAGAGCCAGCTCTCGACGCCGAAATCCCACAGCACCGGCGGCTCGGGCAGCGCGAAATGCGCCGTCACGAAAAGTGGCGTGGGGGCCGCAGCCTGTTGGGTGATCTTCACCCACGATTTGCTGCTGACGTATTCGAGCGTCACCGGGCCGAGCCGGACCGTGACGTTGAACGGTCCGCGCTTGAGCACCTCCGCCTTGCCCGGGGCGAGCGCGGTCACTACCCCCTCGGAGGCGAGGAACTCGGTCTTGCCGTTGACGATGGAGGTGAGCAGCGGTTTGCCGTCGCGGCGGATTTTATGGGCAATGGCATTGGACGCCACGGTGATGTCGTCCGCCGTCTCCGTCACGGCCAGCCCGCCTTTGCCCGGTCGGCCGGAACCGCCGGATGGTTCCACCGTGTAAGTTTCCGTCTCCATGGGTCCGAGGCTGGACGTGAAATCCACGTCCAGTACGCGCACCGAGCCGTCGGGCCACGACGCCATTGCTGTGAACTGCGCCGCGCACGCTTTGCCGGCGGCCCTGACCAATCGAGTCGCGTTCGCGTCACGCAGCACGCCCTGCGGCATTTCCACGGATGCGGTGACGGGGTAGCCGAACCGCCGCAGGCCGGCAGTCTCGCGGACGGTGAATTCGAGCGGCGCGGCGAGCGCATGGGAGGCGAAGAGCATCGACACCAGCGGGGCGAACAGGAAAGAAATCCTTCTCATGCCGCGAGATGTACCCGACATCCGCGCCAAAGTCCACCGCGCAGCAGGGGAGGGGCGGGCTTTCGCCGGTTTTCTCAGGCTTGAATTTCGGCGGCGATGGCGAAATCCTGTCCGCATGACCACGACTCGCAGGATGTTCCTCAAGCAACTCGGCTGTGGCGCGGCCGGTCTCGGTTTCATCTCCGTCATCCCCATGCCCGCCGTTGCCGCTTCGGGCGGACGAAAACTGCCGCGCAGCGCGCCGGAGGCCGAGGGTATCGCCTCGGCGGGCATCCTGGCCTTTCTGGATGCCGCGGCGCAGGCCAAACATGAGTTGCACAGTCTCATGATCGTCCGGCACGGGCGCGTCGTGGCCGAAGGCTGGTGGGCGCCCTACGCCCCGCAGTTCAACCACACGATGTATTCGATGAGCAAGAGCTTCACCTCCACCGCCGTCGGGTTCGCCGTCGCGGAAGGCCGGCTCACGGTGGACGACAAGGTCGTGACCTTCTTCCCCGACGACCTGCCCGCCACGATCAGCGACAATCTCGCCGCGTTGCGCGTGAAGGACCTGCTCTCGATGGCGGTCGGCCATGCGAAGGACCCGACCTTCGAGGTGGTGAAGCACGACAACTGGGCGAAGGCGTTCTTCGACTGGCCCATCCCGCACACGCCGGGGACGAAGTTCGTCTACAACAGCGCCGCCACCTACATGTGTTCGGCCATCGTCCAGAAACTCA
>CAZAAF010000740.1:0-1833 GCA_964482575.1 uncultured Verrucomicrobiota bacterium
AACTGCAGCGGCGCGAGCGCGAGCTTGGTGCGCCATGGATAGGGAAACACCTGTTCGACCAGCACCCGCCGCAACAGCGTCTGGTAGAGCGAGCGTTGGTAATTGTGCTCGATGAAATCGCGCGTGTGTTCGATCAACTCGCCATAGTGAACGCTGCTCGGGCAGACGGTCTGGCAGCCAAGACATCCCAGACAGACATCCAGCGGCTGCACGGTGGCGTCGTTGAGCGGCACCCGGCCGCTAAGAAGCTGGCGCATGAGATAAATGCGCCCGCGCGGCGAGAGATTCTCGTCGCCGGTTTCCAGATAGGTCGGGCATGACGCCAGGCACAACCCGCAGTGAACGCAGGTCAGCGCACTCCGCTCGTCGAGAAACGGCCTAAGCACGGCGGGCGTGGAGTTGGTTGGCTGGGTCGAACTCATGCTTCACTCGCTGCATCAACTTAAGGGACGGCGCGAGACCGATGCCCTGGTCCTCGCCCCGGTAATAAATGACACCGTTGCCCGCGCGCGCCACGAGCGTCGTGACACCGCGCATCGCCGCAAGGGTCGCGGCCAGTTTGGAGGGCAACACGGAAAGCTTGCGCAACGGATTCGCGGGAGTCGTCCCGGAACAGAAAGAGTCGTTGTAATCGAGCCGGGTGTCAGCCAAGGCGGCAAGATTGCCGGCCTGCTGGCGCTGCCAGTCCACTTCTTCGCGAATTCCAGCAAAACCGACGACGACGGTCCACACACGGGGTCCGCCGATATTGTGCAGGTCGAGCACCGTCGGCGTCAGTTCCGACGCGTCGAGCTTGTCCACAAAGGCGCACGCCTCCCTGGCATCCGGAAATTCCGCCTTCCCGAAATACTCCACTTCCGGCCGGGGCTGCACCTTGAAACAAACCTCGTCCACCGTGGCCAGTTCACCAAACGCGCCCGTGAACAACCGGCAGAGATCGTAGCCCGCGGCGTTCTTGACCACGCCCGCGCCGGACTTGATGACCCGCCCGTCCGCCAGGGCAGCACGAAGGCTCAACACATGCTCGCGGACCGTCCCGTAGCCGTAGCGGCGCGGGCCGCTCAGATCGCCATCGATGATGTCGCCCAGGGTCAGCCTGGCTGCGTTCGGCGGGTCCACCGGCAGCCATTGGTCGTGAGGCGCCAGATGTTCCTGCAGGGCCGCCAGCGTCGTGTCCGCAGTCACGGTCACGGTCAGGTCATCCGGTGCGTAGGCCACAATGCTCATACCGCCACCTGCCTTCGGGGATTGAAATTCAGGCACCGTTTGCCGCCGGGGAACATCTTGTGCGGGTTGCAACGGCCCTCCGGGTCGAACGCCCGCCGCAGGCGTTGCATCGCCTCGAGATCGTCCGCGCTGTACTGCACGGACATCAATTCCGCCTTCTCCACGCCGATGCCGTGCTCGCCGGTGGCCGTCCCGCCCAGCTCGATGCAGCGCCGCACGATGGCCGTGCTGCACGCATACGCCTTCTCCACGTGGCCGGCGATGCGTTCATCGTAAAAAATGATCGGGTGAATGTTGCCGTCGCCCGCGTGCGCGACGTTGGCCACCCCCAGGCCCAGCTCCTTCGCCGTGTCGTGGATGAACTTCATGATCTCCGGCAACTTGGTGCGCGGCACCACGCCGTCCTGCGTCACAAAGTTCGGGCTGATGCGGCCGATGGCGCCAAACGCGCTCTTGCGGCACTTCCACAATGCCGCGCGTTCCTCCGCCGTGCGCGCCGGTTTCGGGTCACGTGACTGGTTCTTCCGACAAAGCTGGATCACACGCTCCAGTTGCCGGTCGATGCCGGCCTCGTGCCCCTCCAGTTCGATGATCAAAATCGCGCCG
>CAZAAF010000741.1:0-1823 GCA_964482575.1 uncultured Verrucomicrobiota bacterium
ACCAGACCTTGTTTGTGGAAACTTTGGCCGACGCGCTCACCTTCAGGATGAAGACCTCGTCCCAACCACAGACGATCAACTCGTCATCCGCCCGCGCCGTCAAGGATGCGGCCAACAGCAGCACGGGCAACCACACCACCAGCCGCCTTGGATGCAACGCCATCATATCGCCACGTTATCCTCTAAGGTTTTTCCACGCGCACATAACCATCGGCCGTCCGCCCGGATGCCAGTTCGCGGACACGAATCTGCCAGGTACCGGGCTGGTCGTTGGCGGCGAAGTCGAGTTTCAATTCCAACCGGCCGTCCTTGGCGCCGTAGTAGCCTGTCCGCTCCGCATCGCGTCCGCTGGGATCGCGGATGTCCACGCGCACCGGAATGATGGCGTCGAGCGGATGATCCTTCGAGTCCACGACGGCAATCCTGACGGTGGCCGAATTGCCCAGTTTCGCCTCGGTGAACTTTCCGATATTCACTTTGGCGATGGGCCGATCCGTGACCATAAACACCCCACCTTCACAAGGGCCGAAATCCCGTGCAAACCTCACTTCTCCACCCCTCTTCTCGACAAGCTGGCTGTTAACAAGGTCGTAAATGAATCCTTCCTTGCGAGCGAGCCACATTAGGGTCAGCCTTGGCAAACCGTTTTCCATGACCAACCCATGCTGGCCAACATAATCGCCAAATTCGCGTGCATCGTTCACCGTAAAAAGATAATCCGTCGTCCCGTAGCTGCGACAACGCGGGATGACACTTGCCCGGCAGGTATCCGCGTAAGGAGTGTAACGCGGTTCCAAATTGCCCTTCAAATCTCCCGCCAGTCTCGTTAGTGCCTTCCGATCCTCCTCCGCCTTCCGTGTGCGCGTGTAGCTTGGCACCACGATGTCGGCCTTGATGGCCGGGCAGAGCCGTTCGTCGCCAACAATGAGACCGCCCTTCTTCTGGAATTCCTTCACCTTCGCGGCGACCGTCGCGGTCAACACATCGCAATCGAACATCACCAGCACGCGGAAACCGTCGAGGCCGCGTTTCACGATGGTCTCGTCATAGACGATCTCCGGCTGCAAGTGCGCCCACATCAACACCTGATAACCGTCGCCGGACCAGCCATTGCCCCAGCCGTAGGTGCCGCGGTGCGCGAACATCTGCGACGCGAAACTTTCCAGATACGCCACGTCGCTCTTGCGGTCGGGCACCTGCATCAACGCCGGGCCGAGCGGTTCGACAACCTCCTTCACCAGCCGGCGCAATTCGTGCTGCGTCTGCGGATGGGTGTAGCGATAGCTCGTCGAGCCCTCGCACGGCACGAGCGACTGCCAGCCGTGATACATGATGCCCTGGACGGGCCGCGCCATCTTGGTCCAGAACGCCTCGCGCAGGTGCATCGGCGCGATGGTCGGGAACGCCGCGTCGGGATCGGTGTCCTCCCACGGCGATTTCGGCGCCTTGGTTTTCTCGTCGCCCTTCGCCATCGGCGCGGTCTGCGAGCGGTACCAGATGATCTGCGTCATCTTCATGACCTGCTGGGGATGGTTCGCACCGCGCGCCATGGCGAACAGCTCGTCGGTGGCCACGCCGATGCGGATCGGGTCGGGATACGAGTACGTCCATTGCGAAATCACGTCCGACGCGCCGCCGCTGCCATAGACGCTGGCGACGCGCACGGCGGGATCGTGGAAGGTCCAGAGATTGGGAACGCCCGCCTCCTCACGCCGGCGGCTACAGGATTTCAACCCGCGATCCATCTCCGAGTTCAAGCCGTTCCAGCCGTCGCCTTCCTTCCAGAACCACTGGAGATAACGGTAGAGCGGATGATCGTCGGG
>CAZAAF010000742.1:0-1823 GCA_964482575.1 uncultured Verrucomicrobiota bacterium
CGCCGCTGCCGAGGTACAGCCCGAACTGCGCCTGCGCCGTGCCGAGCGCGAGTAGTGCCATCAACCAAGCCCATGTTTTCATGGACGGCGAAGATACAAACCACCTCCGCCAAAAGCGAGCCGCGGAAAAGTTCCAAGCCTTGGAAAAACCGCTCGCAAATTTTCCAAGGCTTGGAAAAAGCAGAGGGAGAGAGTTCCAATCCTTGGAAACTTTACTTGCGCGGGAGCAGGAGCTCCCGCCCACAAACCCCAGTCCAATCCAATGACACACTTGCGCAAGTGTGTCATTGGATTAAGGAGAAATTCAACCGGTTCAACCGCACCAGTTACGGTTTGTTGCCATCCTGTATTCCGTAGCTTGCAGTCTGTGATCACGTCACCGACGCGGGACTTTCAGGGTGACGGGTTTGCCGTCGCGCTGGAGCTGCGAGACGATTTCGTAGCCGCCGGGCGTTTCGCGGCAAGCGAACGGCGCGCCCTCGCCCCACGGATCGCGGCTGCGCGCGGCGGCGGTGGGGCCGCTGCGCATCACGTCGAGCGCCACCTGCAACATCTGTTCCTGCGCGCGCGCGGCATCCATCGTGGCGCGCGTCGCGGGGAGGATCGGGAAGTAGAGGCCGGCGATAGCGTTCTGGTTGGTCACCTGCGCGGTGACGGACTTGCCCCACGCGTCGAGGTCCTTGACCGGCGCCGCGCCGGAGGCGGCCAGCGCGCCGAGGAGTTCGGAGGCTTCCATCATCTCGTGGACCAGGCGCGTGGAGTTGGTGCCCACGGCCGAGGTGACCCGCTGCGCATCCCGGTCGCCGAGCAGCCGGAGCAGCTCGGCGTTCATGAGCTTGATGTTGATCGGCTCGATACGCCGCTCCTGCAAGAGCACCAACGCGGCCTGGCCATCCTTGAGTAGGATCGCCTCGCCGCGCCGCACGTCGGCGGAAACCAGCTCGATGCCGCGCTTGCGCTGGCCGAGGCCGAGCCAGAAATTATCGCCGTTCTTTTCCTCCAGCCCGATCTTCAGGCCGACCGGCCCGCCCGCCGCCATCGCGCTCATCCGTAGGTTGAGCGCGAAGTTCGTCGCCGCCGCGCCTGCCTGTGCGTCGCGGCTGACCGCGACGACGTGGTTCATGAACCAGTCAATGCCAAAGGACTTCTCCGCCAGCATCGCCTTTTGGAAATCCACGCCCGGCGGCAGCTTGGCGAGGCGCGCGGTCAGTTGGGCGAGTTGCTCCGGCGAGAGCACGCCGAGGTTACCGGCGAGCGCCTCCAGTGAGCGCTGGCGGATCGCGGCATCGAACAGGCCGGAAATCAGCGGCCAGCCCTCGCCCGCGTGCGCCGCCGAGCGGATCGCATCCTCGTGCAGCGCGACGAACGCCGCCGGGTCGGATTTCTTCACGCGATCGGCTTCCCACGCGGCGACCTTCGAGAGCTGGTCGAGCGGCTGCATGTGTGGCAGGAGCGATTTGAAACTGATGTCCTGCTTCTCGAGGTCAAGGCCCCAGTCGCAGCGCGGCAGGTTCGCAGCCTGGCGGTAGAGCGTCAGCGCCGGCGTCAGCTTGCTGCTCAACGCGACGGCTTCCGGGCCGGTCGGCTGGCCCTGGAGAAGTTTTTGCTCGGCGTCGGAAAGCTTGGGCATGGCGGCGAACGCGCGGCGATAGACCTCCGCCGCGTTTGGTGCTCCAACCGCGCGGCCCGCCGCCGCGAGCAGCAGCGCGGCGAGAAGTATGCGCAGGCATTTCATGGCGACATTTTCCAAGCCTTGGAAAAATTTGACCAGCTTTTTCCAAGCCTTGGAAAAAGCCCCGACGAGATCACCCTCGAGGCCGCTG
>CAZAAF010000743.1:0-1818 GCA_964482575.1 uncultured Verrucomicrobiota bacterium
CCAGATCCATTTCGCCGGCGCGAGCGTGATCGCGCGAGGCTGCCACGCCGCGTGCTCGTCGCCGCCGAGTCGCAACGCCGTCGCTTCGCTCGTCGTCAGCGGCGCGGCCCGCGCGCCGACTGCCATGATGACCGCAAAGATGCTCAAGCCCAGTTTCACAGCTCACCTCGTCGTTGAGTTTTCCAAGGATTGGAAACGAAAACCGCGAAAGTTCCAAGCATTGGAAAAGTTGAGCGGAGTCTTTTCCAAGCCTTGGAAAAATACACGCCAAATTTTCCAGGGCTTGGAAGATTTTCCGGCGCTTTTTCCAAGGCTTGGAAAACGGCAGACGCCGGCGCGGGCGTCTGCTACACTGCCGCCATGAAAACGAACCTAGCTGTCACGATGGTCGCGGTTGGCCTGCTGGCCGCCGTAGGCGTGCAGTCTGCGCCCCTCCCACCGAGTCACTTCATTGCCAACGTGCCGTGGCACCAGCAGATGAACGGCCTGTTCTGCGGGGACGGCTCCCTGGAGATTGTCTTCAACTACTGGGGCCCGGACCTGAATCAGAAAGCGCTCGCCGACGTGGCGCGCAGTTCCTCCATCGGCACGTGGTGCTACGACGTGCAGCGCGCGGGCCACTTCAGTCTCTTGAGCGCGGCGCAGGGTCGCTACTTCCCCAACGAGGCGCCGACCGCCGGCTTCCCGGAGCGCCCGCTCGGCTACGCCTCGTTCGGGCACGCCGCGCCGACCATCTGGCTCGACGAGTTGAAGGCGCTCATCGCCGCGGACATTCCGGTGATCATGCTGATGCACTACGACGCCGACAGCACCAGCGGCGGCCACTATCGCGTCGCCATCGGCTATGACGACGCGCAGGGCGTGATCTATTTCAGCGATCCGTGGGGCCGCGACCTGAAGTATCTGCCCGGCCTGACCGGCGTGATCGCGTGGAGCTATGCCGACGTGGCCATCGGCTGGAACTACGTGGCCTATGGCACGCCGCAGCCGTTCTGGGGCGCGGCGATCTTGCCGTGGAACGTGGGCGTGGAAGCCAAGGGCAAACTGAAAGCCGGCTCCACCATCACGGTGACGGCGACGGTGAAATATCCGTGCCCCGCTCCGTTCAGCCCGATGCAGTTTCCCGCCAGCGAGGCGAGCGCGAGCATCGCGCTGCCCGCCGGCCTGACACTGCTCGGTGCGCAGACGATCGCAATCGGCAACATGCCCGCCGGCACGACGCAGACCGTCTCCTGGCAGGTACGCGTGGATCAAGTTCCCGCCGCGGGCACGGCGATCACCGTGCAGGCCGGTGGCGTTGTTTCCGGTTCCGTGCCGGAAGCCAACTGGAACGGCCAGAGCCAATCCTATCCGCCCTACAGCTACACCGATCTGATTGGCGGCACGGGCACGCTCGCATTCTGATCGCATCGCACACACCGCGGACCTTTCCGCGTGGGTCGCAACATCCCGGACTTTATAAAGTCCGGGATGTTGTGTTTGCGACTACAGCCGCGAGGGCGGACGCGATAAGTTTCCAAGCCTTGGAAAATTTCGCCGGATTTTTTCCCAGGCTTGGAAAACCGCTGTGTGATGCGGTCGAAACCCAGGCGCGGTGAAATTTATTTCTGCGTCAATGCGCGCTGGACCGACTCGGTGCAGCCGCGGCGGACGATGAAAACCAGCTCGGCGGGTGCCTCGCTGGCGGCGTCCTCCAACTGCCAGCCGGACGAGGAGTAGTCCACCTGGACGCAGCGGCCGTCGCGCTGCGCGAAACCTTTGATGCGAAAAATGTCGGCATGAGCGGCGGCGATGACGGCGCGGAATTTATTCCAATCG
>CAZAAF010000744.1:0-1816 GCA_964482575.1 uncultured Verrucomicrobiota bacterium
GCCTTCATGAAGCCGTATCTTTACGGTGCGGCCCACAGGTCTTGTAGCGTGTGACACGTCCGGGACCAATTGCATGAACCTTCAGGAATCGTGTTTCAAAAACCGGCGCATCCTCATCACGGGTGGTTTGGGTTTCATTGGCTCCAATCTCGCCCGCCGCCTGCTCGGCATGGGAGCGCAGGTCACGCTGGTGGACAGTCTCATTCCCGAATACGGCGGAAATCTCTTCAACATCGAGGACATTCGGCAAGACGTTGAAATCAACATCTCAGATGTTCGCGATCCCTACGCGATGCGCCAGCACGTCCGGGGCAAAGACCTGCTGTTCAATCTCGCCGGGCAGACCAGTCACTTAGACTCCATGCGCGAACCGGAGACGGACCTGGAGATTAATTGCAAGGCGCAGCTTTCAATCCTTGAAACCTGCAAGCATGAGAATCCCTCGATCCGCATCGTTTTCGCGGGAACACGCCAGATCTACGGGCGGCCGCAGTACCTGCCGGTTGATGAAGCGCACCCCGTGCAGCCGGTGGATGTCAACGGCATCAACAAAGCTGCCGGCGAATTTTATCACCTGCTTTACTGTTCCACTTATGGCATTGCCTGTACCGTATTACGCCTTACGAACACCTACGGTCCCCGCATGCGGGTGAAGGATGCCCGCCAGACTTTTCTCGGCATCTGGCTGCGCCGCATCATCGAGGACCGACCGATTCTGGTGTTCGGCGACGGTTCCCAGCGGCGCGACTTCAACTACGTGGCCGACGTGGTGGACGCCATGCTGCTCGCGGCGGCGTCTGAAAAAGCGGTCGGCCAGATTTACAACCTGGGGGGCACTGAGGTGGTTTCGCTCAAGGACCTTGTGGCCTTGCTCATCGACGTCAATGGCCGCGGCCGATATGAAATGCTTCCTTTTACAGACGAGCTGAAGAAGATCGACATCGGTGACTATGCCGGCGACTTTCGCAAGATCGAGGCGCAACTGGGGTGGCGCCCCCAGGTAAGCCTCCGTGACGGACTGAAGCGCAGCCTTGAATACTACCGGCAGCATCAAAAGCCCTACTGGGACTGATCCTGTTCCCATCTCTTCACTTGTTTTCAGCCGCCGAAAGCCGTGGCTTTCAGGTTCACTGATCCGAACCGTCGGCTTCTCCCAGCCTCGTCGAATAACATTGAATGGTTCGGCCTAAACCATGCGCCGACCGGAAAGCTGTGTGATTCTTATCACGACCAGCGAAGACTTATTTTCGCGCGGCCGCAAAAACCGAGGTGCCTATACACAAGCTTCCGCCACTGGCCAGAAATCGGTTCTCGCACCGAACATACGCGGCAAGCCGTTGATTCAGCCACCCGGGTACGGACTGAACCAGGTCAGACACAGGGAGACGGCCGTTCTCACTCCGAACCGGCGTACGTTTCAGGCGGCGCCAGAGGAAGGCCGGCAGGAAACAAGGTAACAAGCGGTACGTGACGGCTTCCGTTCGGAAGCCAGCCTCATCCAGCAATCGCACCAGTTCCTTCCGCCGGTAACGTCGTTGGTTATGGACCGCCTGGTCGTGTCTCCCGCGCAACAGCCGAAACGCTGGAACTTGGACCAGCAACAGTCCTCCCTTTCTCAAGGCATGGTACAGATTGCGGAGAGCGGACCCCTCACTCATGACGGCACGATGACACAGTACATCCATGCTCGTAATCACATCGTATTGATCCATCCCCAAATCATCGCAAGTGACATCCTTGCAGTGGACGTTCAAAACGACCCGTTGGGCGGTGGCCTCGATCGCCATCGGGTGGATATCGCAGCCGGTCACCGAAC
>CAZAAF010000745.1:0-1813 GCA_964482575.1 uncultured Verrucomicrobiota bacterium
TCCTCTTCCCGGATTTTATATCTCCGCCGCAGTTTCGCACACACTGGCGACGTGTCGCGCCGTGCGCGAAGGTACGCCGGCTTACCGGCGTGCTCGGCGGCGAAACGTCGTGGAGCGAACGGCAGGCGCGCAAATACCTGGGCCTGACCCGACCAGGGCGCCTCGTGATGATCCAGGGCGGTGACACCCCGGCTTGGGATGCGTTGCTGCAACGGCTTGTGCCGGCCCTGCTCGATGCGCGCGCTGAGCTCGAGGCGCAGCGGTTGAATGTGGCCCTCTACATCCCGCAGCGCATGACCGGCTGCGATGCGATTACACGTTACCGCGACCCCGCGGTCAGGCGGCGATGTCCGCGCGTCCGCGCCTTTGCCCCGGTGCCGGGCGGGACGACACAGAGGATATTCCCGTATGTGGACCTGCTGGTCACGCGCGCCGGCGGCGGCACGGTGAACGATGCGGTTGCGTGTCGCACCCCGTTTGTCTGTGTGCGCGAGCGCGGTCACTCGCAGGTGGAGGCCATTCACGAGGCGTGTTTGAAACGCGGCCTGACGCGGGACGTGGACATGGCGGCGCTGGAGAGAGACCCGTTGGGGACGATTCTGGCCGAACTCGGCCGGGCGCGCGACAACCGGAAGCTGGTGGCCGTCATGCGGACGATCCCCAATCACGCGGAACACGAACTGGCGCGCGCCATCCTGCGCGAGTTCACGGTGCCGAGTTTGGCTTCAAGTGCTGGTCGAAGAACTCCTCCACCATCCGCATGATTTCCGGTCCGCCGAAACCGTGGCCTTTGCCCTGGACGGTGTAAAGCGTGACCCTGACCCCGGCTTGCTTCAGCGCCGCCGCGAGCAGTTCGCTCTGGTGATGCGGCACCAGCGGGTCGCGGTCGCCATGCATGATGAGAAACGGTGGATCATCGGGCGTGACGTAGGTGATCGGGTTGGCCGCACGCACCTTCTCCTTGTTTTCCTGGATCGCGCCGCCGACGAACAGCGACTCGGGCGAATCCACTGCGTCGTGGTTGAACGGCCTGCCCGGCGTGAGCGCGTGCGCCTCCATTTGCAGGAAATCCGTCGGCCCGAACCAGTCGCACACGGCCTGCACTCGGCTGCTGAAGTCCGGGTGGCCGCCGTTGCCTTCCAGTTGTTTCACCCCGCCGCTGGTGCCCAGCAACGCAACGAGATGGCCGCCCGCCGATGAACCCCACGCGCCGAAGTGATCGGCGTCGAGGTTGTGTTCCTTCGCGTGCGCGCGCAGCCAGCGGACGGCGGCCTTGCAGTCCTCGATGGCCGCGGGAAAAACCGCCTGCCCGCTGAGCCGGTAGTTGAGGCTCGCCGTGGCGTAGCCTCGACGGGTGAAAGCCGTCGCCGGGCATTGCCTCTTGTCGCCTGCTCGAAACCCGCCGCCGTGAATCCAGAGGATCAACGGCGTGGGCCGGTCGCTGGTCGGCAGGTAGAGATCGAGCGACTGCGCCTTGCCGCCGCCTGGCACATACTCGATGTCCCGCAGGGCGCGCACGCCCTCGGGCAATGGCGGTGGCCCTTGGGGCCGGCGTTGCGGCGGTTGTTGGGCATGGGTGGTCATGGCCAGAAAGGAGAGGAGTGCCGTCAGGCGGATGAGCAAGCGGCGGGTGGTGTTCATGGGTGCTCGGGAGTCCCGGGATTTTGGCTCGCCAGCGTTTGTTGGGTGATCGGCGTCGAAAAACAGACTGCCACCAACCTCGCAACAGGCCGGCGGAGCCAGGTTCACTTGGCGTAAAGCCACTTGTTGTCAATCTGGTCGTAGATTTCCGGGAAGACTTTGTGCGGCATGC
>CAZAAF010000746.1:0-1804 GCA_964482575.1 uncultured Verrucomicrobiota bacterium
CCCGCAACCACGCCGTCGCGCGAAGAGATCAGCCAAGCCTTCGACCGCGTCGCACCGGCACAACCCGGCACGGCCCATTTCGGCGGCGAGCCGCACATGACGCTGGTGGACCTGAAATGTGATGTCTTTGTGGCGGGCGGCGGCATGGCGGGCGTGTGCGCGGCCGTCGCCGCGGCGCGCAACGGCGCGACCGTGGTGCTGGCGCAGGACCGGTCGCGGCTCGGCGGCAACGCCAGCAGCGAGGTGAAGATGCACATCGTCGGCGCCAACTGCCACAACGGCCGGCCCGGCTGGCGCGAGGGCGGGCTGATCGAGGAGTTCCGGCTCGACGATGCGGCGAACAACCCGCAGCGGTCATGGGAACTCTGGGACCTGCTGCTGTACGACAAACTCAAGAGCGAGCCGAACGTCACGCTGCTGCTCGACAGCGTCTTGTATGCGGCGGAAACGAAGGACGGTCTGATCCAGAGGGTCCTGGTACGCTGCGACAAGACCGAACATTTGTATCGTATCCAGGCGAAGGTTTATCTCGACTGCACCGGCGACAGCCGGCTGGCGCTGGAGAGCGGCGCGGCGTTTCGTTGGGGCCGCGAACAGAAGAACGAATTCGGTGAATCCCTCGGCCTGGACCAGCCCGACCGGCAAACGCTCGGCAGCAGCATCCTGTTTACGTCGAGCGACTGCGGCCGGCCGGTACCGTTCAAGGCACCCAAGTGGGCGCGCAAGGTGACGAAGGAGCAGCTCCAATTCCGCTCGGTCAAGGCGTGGGAATACGGATACTGGTGGATCGAGTGGGGCGGCCAGCTCGACACAGTCCGTGACAACGAGCGCATCCGGTTCGAGCTGCTTTCCATCGTGCTCGGCGTCTGGGACTACATCAAGAATTCCGGAAACCATCCCACCAGCCTGTCGTGGGGCATGGACTGGATCGGCATGGTGCCCGGCAAGCGCGAGAGCCGGCGCATCCTCGGCGACCACCTGCTGTTGCAGGACGACCTGACGGGGAAGAACGGCGACTTTGCCGACGCGGTCGCCATCGGTGGCTGGCCGATGGACGATCATCCGCCGAGCGGGTTCGACATGCAAAGCCTTCATCCGTGCCGCCAGATCAAGACGGACGAGGTTTATAACATCCCGTTGCGCTCGCTCTACAGCAAGACGGTGGGCAATCTGATGATGGCCGGCCGCAACATCAGCGCCACGCACGTGGCGTTCACCTCGACGCGCGTGATGGCCACCTGTGCCGTCATGGGCCAGGCGGCGGGCACGGCGGCCGCGTTGTGCGCACGCCACAGCCTCCCGCCACGCCAGCTCACGCAGGACAAGGCTCTGGTGAACGAGCTGCAGCAGACGCTCCTGCGCGACGACCAGACCATCAAGAACGTCCACAATACCGACCCGCAGGACCTCGCGCGAGCCGCCAGGGTCACGGCATCGGCGGAATACAAGACGTCGAAGGCCGCCAACGTCGTCAACGGGTCCGTGCGCGACATGGAACACGAATGGAAGAACCGGTGGGGCGCCCCGATGACCGCGGACGGCGCGTGGCTGGAACTGGCGTGGGACCAACCCCAGAAGATCAGCCGCCTCCAGATCACGTTCGACACCGGGTTCCACCGGCAACTGACGCTGACGTCGCAGGACGGTGAGAACAAGAAGATTATCCGGGCGCCACAGCCGGAAACGGTGCGGGACTATGAGATCACGGCCGTCGTGCCGGGCGGTGACAAGCCCGTGGTGCTCGCGAGAGTCAGCGACAACTATCAGCGCCTGAACCGCCACGCATTCAAACCGGTGGAGGTAA
>CAZAAF010000747.1:0-1792 GCA_964482575.1 uncultured Verrucomicrobiota bacterium
GGCCGATGGTGACGGGTTTGATGGTGGCGGGTTTCATAAGGGTCTCGTCTGGTTGTTGTCAAAGTCCGCAATGAGCCGGCAAACGCCGGACGCGAATGTAGGATTGGGATCGGGGTTGAACAAGCGCAAATCACCGCACTTCCATGACCACGACCGATTTCGCCGGGAGCGTGGCGCGGAAGCCGCTGTCGGTGACCTTGAAGGCGGTGAAGTCCGCCGGGCGGACGGTTTCGGGTTTATCGAAGGTGTTGTGGGCCGTGATCGCCGCCGCCGTCAGCACGCGACCGCAGATGGAGGCAGCCTTGGCGCCCGCGAGTTCGCAGGCCAGCTCGGCCGGCTGGTTCGGGTTCAGGTTGCAAAGCGTCACATGGATCTTCCCGGTCAGGTCGCGCGAGGCCGACACGCTCAACCCGGGAATCTTGTCCTCGCCCATCGCGTAGTCCCCGCACCGCAGCTCGGTTGGCAGCAGCGCCGCGTCCTGGTGGACGGCGAACATCTCGAAGACATGATACGTTGGCGTCAGGAGCATCTTCGGTCCGTCCGTGAGGATCATCGCCTGCAGGACGTTCACCGTCTGGGCGATGTTGGCCATCTTCACACGGTCGCAATGCTGGTTGAAGATGTTGAGCGTGATGCCCGCCACCAGGGCATCGCGCAGCGAGTTCTGCTGATAGAGGAATCCCGGGTTCGTGCCGGGCTCCACGGCATGCCACGCCCCCCACTCGTCCACGCAGAGCGCCACCTTCTTCTTCGGGTCGAGCTGGTCCATGATCGCCGTGTGCTTCGCGACCAGTTCCTCCATGAACAGCGAGCGCTTCAACAGGTGGAACCAATCGCCCTCGTCGAACTGCGTTGCCGAGCGGCTCTTCTTGCCGGTGCCGCAATAGAAATGCAGCGACAGGCCGTTCATGCGCTTGGCGGCTTCGCGCATCAGCACCTCGGTCCAGTGGTAATCGGCGCTGTTCGGGCCGCAGGCGATCTTGAAAATCTTGCTGCCGCCGAGGTTGCGGACATAGGTGGCGTAGCGCTTGTACTGGTCGGCGTAGAACTCCGCCGTCATGTTGCCGCCGCACCCCCAGTTCTCGTTGCCGACGCCGAAATACGTCAGCTTCCACGGCTTGGCGCGGCCGTTCTTCTTGCGCAGGTCGGTCATCGGGCTGACGGCATCGGAAGTGATGTATTCCACCCATTGCTGCATCTCCTGCACCGTGCCGCTGCCGACGTTGCCGCAGATGTACGGCTCGCACCCGAGCTGTTCGCAGAGGTCCATGAACTCGTGCGTGCCGAAGTGGTTGTTCTCCGTGACCCCGCCCCAGTGGGTATTGATCATGCTCGGCCGCCTGGAAGCCGGGCCGATGCCGTCCATCCAGTGGTACTCGTCCGCGAAGCAGCCGCCCGGCCAGCGCAGGATGGGAATCCGGCTCTTCTTCAGCGCCGCCACCACGTCCTTGCGAATGCCGTGCGTGTTTGGAATCCGGCTCCCCTTCTCCACCCAGAAGCCGCCGTAGATGCAATGGCCGAGGTGTTCCGAGAAATGGCCGTAGATGTTGCGATGGATCGGGTCCTTCGGCTGGTCGGCATGAATGACCAGCGTGTTCTCGGCGGCTGGCGATGAAACGGCCGCCAGGCAAAACAACACCAGCGATGCCAGCGCAACGCGCGGGATGTGCCGCCCGATGGATGGCAACCTGAAAACCAACACCGGGTTCGACATATTATCGTTGTTCATGGCACTCCTCTCGCTGACCTGACGGTCTCATTCATCCACCGGCAACGCCCGGGACAGCCCCGT
>CAZAAF010000748.1:0-1789 GCA_964482575.1 uncultured Verrucomicrobiota bacterium
ACCCTTGGTGCAGACGAAGAGTTCGTTAAATACCTTGAGTTCCTGTTCGGTCAGGTCGGCGGTAGGCTTCACTGTCTTGGCCATCTTGCCTTCGTACCAGTACAACTTCAGCGCCGGCATCTTGCCGCCTTTGACGTACTTGTTCGGGCGCGACGGGAACTCGAACACGCAGGCGTAGTGCGGATACGTCACCGGATTGACCTCGTCCACGGCGGTGCACTGGACGCTGGTCGGACTGCCGAGCTGCAACCCCCAGTTCGCCGGGCCCAGCATGTGGATGCCCCAGTCGCCGATCATCTGCGTGCCGTAATCAAGGAACCCGCGCCAGTTCCATGGATGAATCTTCGAGCTGTAGGTGTGTTCGCGCGTGCGGCCGGTCCAGAGATCCCAGTTGATCGTCTTCGGCGTCTCCTCGACCGGCGGCCATTCCGTGATGCCGCGGGCGAACCCGCCGCCGCTCCACGAATGCACCTCGGTGACGTCGCCGAGGTCGCCGCGCCAGATCGTCTCGCACGCGATGCGCGTGGCCAGCGACGAGTAGCCCTGGTTGCCCATCTGGGTGGGCACCTTGTATTTCTTGGCCGCCTTGGTCAGCAGCCGCGCCTCCCAGACGCTTTGGGTCAGCGGCTTCTGGCAGTGCACCGCCAGCCCGCGCTCCATGGCCCACAACGCCACCGTGGCGTGCATGTGGTCGGGGATGGTGATGGTGATGCCGTCGAGGTTCTTGCGTTCCTTGTCCAGCATCTCGCGGAAATCCCGGTAGAGCTTCGCGTTCGGGTATTTCGCGGCGGCCTTGTTCAGGAAATTCTCGTCCACGTCGCACAGCGCGTAGATGTTCTCGCTGCTCACGCTGTTCACATCGCTTGCGCCCTGCATGCCGCCGACGCCGACGCAGCCCAGGTTCAGCTTCTCGCTCGGTGCGATCTTGCCCGAGCGGGCGATCGCGTGGCGCGGCAGGATCGAAAAGGCGGCCACCGCTCCCATGCAGTTGAAAAAATGGCGTCGGGTGATGAGACTGGCTGTGCTCAGGCGTTTTTGCATAACCGTTTTCCTCTCGTGAAGTGGATTGTTTGAAACCACATGCTGCGGTGGCGGTCCGGGACTGTCAACGCCGAAAGTCACGTGCGTTTGCTTTGAGATCACTGTCGCATGGGGGATCCCGACAATTCCAGGGCTGCCTTGAAAAAGGCGTTTTTCACGTTGTCGAGTTCCCTGCCTTTGATGTCCAGGCCTTGCATGAGGAACGCCAGGACAAGTCCCTTTGCCGGCTCGATCCAGAGGACCGAGCCGCGCGCGCCGTGGTGGCCGCGGCTGCCTTGGCTGTGAAAATTCGCGTCGCGGCCCGGGACAATCCACGCGACACCGAACTCGCCGGGATACTCGGGGCGATGGGTGAGCATCTCCTTCATCGCGGCCTTGGAGAGGTGGCGCTTGCCGCCCATCTCGCCATTGTTGAGAATCATGCGCCCGAACTTCAGCAAATCGGCGGCGCATGAGAACAAACCGCCGGCGGCCCATGCATAGTGGTTTTGATAGTACTTCGCCCAGCCGTCGCCCATTTGCGAGAGAATCACCTTCGGCACGCCCGGCGGCTCCAGCGGCGCGTGCTTGGGCTTGTAGTTTTCGATGCCCTTCTTGTCCGCCGTGGAGGCGAAGCCGATGGCGAGCCTGACCGCCTGCTCCGTGTTCGGCCAATAGGTCGTGTCCTTCAAACCCAGCGGGTCGAGGATGCGCTGCTGCACGAAGGCCTCGAAGCTAATTCCGCTCGCGATGGCGATGACGCTGGCCA
>CAZAAF010000749.1:0-1788 GCA_964482575.1 uncultured Verrucomicrobiota bacterium
AGCTGGCCAGGGTGAACTGGCAGAGCGGGCAGGCCGTTGCGATGCAGTCGGCGCCACGCTTGATGGCCGCCTTCACCAACACGTAGGTGCAAAACACGCCCGGCTCCGGCAGCGTGCCGGTCAGGCTCGCGCCGCAGCAGCGCGTCTTCAACGGCCAATCCGTCACGGTGCAGCCGATCGCCTCGAGCAGGCGGTCCATCGAGGTCGGGTTGTACTGGTCGTCAAACGTCGCGTAGGGGCGCACGATCTGGCAGCCGTAGTACGGCGCCACCTTCAGGCCCTTGAGCGGATGGGTGACGCGCTTCTTGATTGCGTCAATGCCGACGGAATTGACCAGCACGTCGAGCGGATGACGCACCTTGGTCTGGCCGCTGTAGGTGAGATCGGCCGCCTGGAGCGCCTTCTGGACGGCGGCGTTGACGTGCGGCGAATCCTGCAGGTAGTGCTGCGTCTTGTTCATCACCAGGTAACAGGCCGCGCAGGGCGCGATCATTTCCTTGTGACCGGCCTTCTCGGCCAGCGCCAGGTTGCGCGAGGCGAGCACGCACGCCTTCAGTTCGTCCACGGCCATGTAGGCGGTGGCGCCGCAACAGTTCCAATCGTCCAGCTCCTCCACCTCCACGCCGAGGGCCTGGAACACAGGAAGCAGGGACTGCTCATAGGCGCGTCCCGTGCCCTTCAAAGAACAACCCGGAAAATACGAGTATTTCATGATCAGTGAGCCTTCTTGCTGCCGTTGTTGGCGGCCAGCGAATCAATGGTGACATTTTCGACCGTGGCCATCATGCGGGCCAGTTCGTCGCGACGCTTGATCTTTTCCGCCGCGAGCGAGAAACGGCCCGTGCGCATCAGGTTGATGCCGGTGCGCCACATCTTGAAACCGGAGAACCAGTTGGTGCGGAGGATCATGATGACCACCACCCACATCTCGCTGACCCGGCCCCAACTCGACGCCATGTTGCTGAACGCCTGCGCCAGCACCGGGATCGGGAAGCGCTTCGGATAGACGCCCTCCTTCAAGGCCCGCTGCTTCAGTTCGTACATGATGTCCGTGATGCGAATCTCGCGCGGGCATTCGCACGTGCAGGCGTAGCAACTGGCGCACAGCCAGATGGTCGTGCTCTTGAGCACGTCGCTCTTGAAGTCGTCGCGGGTCAGCTTGATGACCTGGCGCGGCGTGATGTCCATATACACGGACAGCGGACACACCCCCGAGCAGGTGCCGCACTGGATGCAGGATTCGAGCGCCTCGCAACCCGGGACGCTCATGACCTCGCGGCCGAACCCCGGCGTCCGGTCGGACTCGAATTTGACACTTCGCTGAAGTTTGATCATACGTTTTCCTCTTCGGTAAAAGCCGCCGCTTAACCTTGACGAATCTCGTGAACAAGCTGGCGATCCGGACCGTAGATGCGCGCGATCAGCGGCATCTGGCCGGGCAGGGTGTGCGTCGCGCACCCCAGGCACGGGTCATACGCGCGGAACGCCATCTCCACCATGTTCAGCAGGCCGTCGGTGACGTTGCCGCCCTTGATGAGGCCCTTCGCCGCCTTGTCCACGCTCATCGCGATGCGCGAGGCGTTGTTGCCGGTGGCGACCACCATGTTGGCCATCGTGATCAGGCCGCGCTCGTCGGTCTTGTAATGATGGAACAACGTGCCCCGCGGCGCCTCGACGATGCCCACGCCCTCCGTCGGGATGTTGGTCGGCAGGCGGCGCACGTCGGGGCTGGTGATTTCAGGATCGTTGATGAGCTGCTCGATCCGCTCGGCGGCGTATATCATCTCG
>CAZAAF010000750.1:0-1788 GCA_964482575.1 uncultured Verrucomicrobiota bacterium
AACCGGCACGGGCAAGACCGCAGCTTTCGTGCTGGGCATCCTCTACCGCCTCGTGGCGCAGGAGGGCGGCGGCCACGGCGTCAAGGCTCTCGTGCTGACGCCGACGCGCGAGCTGGCGTTGCAGGTCGAGGAATCGGTGAGAACCTACGGGCGGTTCACCCAACTGCGGTCGCTGGCGGTGTATGGTGGCGTGGGCTACAACCCGCAGGTCCAGGCTTTGCGGCGCGGCGTGGACATCGTCGTGGCGACCCCGGGCCGGCTGATCGACCACATCAACTCGCGCAACATCGATCTCTCCAAGGTGCAGGTGCTCGTGCTCGACGAGGCCGACCGGATGATGGACATGGGGTTCATCCCGGATGTGCGCCGGATAGTGGCCCAAGTGCCGAAGGAGCGGCAGACGCTGATGTTCTCCGCCACGATGTCGCCGGAAATCCGCGAGTTGACCACCAGCTTCCAGTTCCACCCTCACATGATCGAGATCGGCGAGCGGCGCAATCCCGTCGCGAGCGTCATGCAGCACATCTACACCGTGCCGCGCGATCAGAAGATCGACCTGCTGTTTCACATCATCGAACAGGAGGATCTCGATTGCGTGCTGGTGTTTTCGCGCACCAAGCACGGCGCCGACCGCATTGCGCGCCGCTTGGAGCGGCGCGGCATCCGCGCGGCGGCGCTGCACTCCAACCGCACGCAGAACCAGCGGCAAAAGGCGCTGGATGGCTTCAAGAGCGGCCATTTCCGCGTGCTGGTGGCGACGGACATAGCGGCGCGCGGCATTGACGTGGAGGGGATCTCGCACGTGATCAACTACGACACGCCGGTGTTCGCCGAGGACTACATCCACCGCATCGGCCGCACCGGCCGCGCGGCGGCGACCGGCGACGCGGTGACATTCGTCTCGCGCGATGAGGAGGAACATCTGCGGAGCATCGAGAAGTTCATCGGCAAACGGCTGGAACGCAAACGCCACCCGACCTTCGTGCCTTCGGCGCCGGCTCAGAAACCGGTTCAGGGGCAGCCTTCTGCACCGAAACCGGCCCATTCCCATTCGCATCCATCCCAAGGGCCCGTCTCACACCCCTCTCATCAAGGTCCCAAGCACGCCCCGCAGACGGCGCAGGGGCAGCCCACGGCATCCCGTCCTTCGCAGCCGGCTCCGGCCAACGGGCAACCCCATCATCCGCGCCGCCGGCACGGGTTCTGGCAGCGCCTCCGGCGGCATGGCGGGCGGTCCTGATACAAACCACCGTTTTGCCCTGTAACCTTTCCCCGGCCTGCCGGTAGAAACAGGTGGAGTTCTGGAACATTGACATGAACCGAATTGCTCGACCTGTTCTGGTGTTGGTGGCGGTGGGTATCGTGCTGGGCGGGATTGCCCTTGTGGGCAAAGGCAAAAGCCGGCACCACGATAACGCCGCCGGGCTTTCCCCGGCGCCCATGCCGGCCCTGACGGGCGCGACCGCACCCCGCGACGCCAAGGCGGCGTTGCAGAACATCATCAACCTGCTCAACAAGGACGACGCGGCCGGGCTCCGGGCGCAGTTCGCGCTGCCCTGTTACATCGAGGGACGCAAGATCGAGGACGAGCAGTCGCTCAAGGATTTCATCCAGAAGGCCGTCGAACGGGAACATGCGTACGCCCTGGAGAAGACCGTGCAAATGACGGCCCTCGAAGCGGGGCTCCCGCCCGAAGCCGGCGAGGTGCTGACCAGCAACGACACGATCCTGGTGGCGGACCTGCGCAGCGGCGGCGAGGAGACGGTTCGCCGTATCTTCATCTTCCGC
>CAZAAF010000751.1:0-1779 GCA_964482575.1 uncultured Verrucomicrobiota bacterium
CGGCCAGGACGCAACCGAGGACATCGTTTCCGGCGTTGTCCTGATGCGCAAGGGCGAAAACCCGTCGCAGGTGCTCGAAGCGGTCAAGAAAACCGTCGCCTCGCTCAACGCCACCGGTCTGCCCAAGGGCGTGCACATGGTGCCCTACTACGACCGCACCTGGCTGATCCACACCACCCTGCAAACGGTCTTCAAGAACCTGCTGGAGGGGGCGTTGCTGGTCACCATTGTGCTGTACGTCTTTCTCGGCAACGTGCGCGCGGCCGCCATCGTCGCCCTGATCATCCCGCTGTCGCTGCTGGCCACGTTCATCGGCCTGAGCTGGCGGGGCATTCCGGCCAACCTGCTGTCGCTCGGCGCGATGGATTTTGGCATCATCGTGGACGGCGCGGTCATCGTGACGGAATACATCTTCCGGAAGCTGGCGGCGCACCATCACGCCCACGACCGCGAAGCGATGCGCTCGACCATCCTGCAGGCCGCGGCGGAGGTCGGCCGTCCGACGCTGTTCTCGATGCTCATCATCATCCTCGCGCACATCCCGATCTTCACGCTCCAGCGCCACGAAGGCCGCATCTTTGCGCCGATGGCGTACACGGTCGTGTCGGCGCTGGTGGGATCGCTGCTGTTCTCGCTGACCCTGGTGCCGTTGCTATGCTTTTTCACGCTCCGCAAGAAACTGCCGGAAGAGGAAAACCGGCTGGTGCGATTCTGCCAGTGGCTGTACCGCCCGGTGCTGGAGTTTGCGTTGCGCTGGCGCAAGCTGGTCATTGTCACGGCCGTGGGGGCGCTGGCCTTCAGCCTCTCGCTGGTGCCACGGCTCGGCAGCGAATTCCTCCCCGAATTGAACGAAGGAACGATGTGGGTCAACGTCAACCTCCCGCCCACGATCTCGGTCAGCGAAGCCTCGCGGATGTGCATGCGCCTGTCGGCCATCCTCCGCCATTTCCCGGAAGTCAATTCCGTCATCCCCAAGACCGGCCGGCCCGAAGACGGCACGGACCCGAAGATGATCAACATGGCGGAAATTTTCGTGGACCTGAAGCCGCCGTGGCAGTGGAAACGTCACATCACCAAGGAACAATTGATCGAGGAGATGGACCGCGCCCTCGACGCGGTGCCGGGTCTGGAGGTGGGCTTCTCGCAACCGATCCGCGACAACATTCTGGAAAGCATCTCGCAAATTGACGGCCAGATCGTCATCAAGGTATTCGGCGAGGACACCGAGGTGCTGCACCGGAAGGCCGAGGAGGTGCTGCATACGGTCTCCAACATTCGCGGTGTGGCGCGGGCGTTCATCGACCGGCCCGGCGAAGTGCCGCAGTTGCAGATCGAAATCGACCGGCAGAGCGCCGCCCGCTACGGGTTGAACGTCTCCGACATCCAGGACGTGATTGAGACCGCGCTCGGCGGCAAGGCGGCCACCGAGTTGTGGGAGGGCGAAAAACGCTTCAGCGTCGTGGTCCGGTTGCGCGAAGCCGAACGCACCATGGCGGCCATCAAGAACATCCTCGTGGACACACCCGACAACTTTCATGTGCCACTGGAACAACTGGCCACGCTCTCCGTCAAGAGCGGCCGGGTCAACATCAGCCGCGAAGCGGGCAGCCGCGTGACCGCGGTGAGCATTTTCATCAAGGGCCGCGACATGGGCAGCCTAGTCCAGGAGATGCAGGAGCGCGTGCAGAAAACGGTGTCGCTGCCGACCGGCTATTACATCACCTGGGGCGGCGAGTTTGAAAACCAGCAGCGGGCCATGACGCGGCTCAGCG
This sequence comes from uncultured Verrucomicrobiota bacterium, assembly GCA_964482575.1. GTDB lineage: Bacteria > Verrucomicrobiota > Verrucomicrobiia > CAIQCK01 > CAIQCK01 > CAIQCK01. The sequence continues at coordinate 1,773 of CAZAAF010000751.1, forward strand.
TGATCGT
>CAZAAF010000752.1:0-1779 GCA_964482575.1 uncultured Verrucomicrobiota bacterium
GCGCGCAGGTGGCGCAGGGCCTCGCCGATGGCGTGGTTGCTGGTGGCGCAGGCGCTGACGGGGGCGAAATTCGGCCCGCGCAGGCCCATCTCCATCGAGACGATGCCGCTGGCCATGTTCCCGATCATCATCGGGATGGTGAACGGTGACATCCGCGACGGCCCCTTCTGGAGGAGGATCGAGTGCTGCTGCTCGAACGTGGCGAGGCCGCCGACGCCCGACCCGATGCAGCACCCGGCGCGATCGAGGTCCTCGTTGGGGAGGTCCAGGCCGGAGTTCTGGACGGCGAGCTTGGAAGCGGCCACGCCGAAGAGGATGTTGCGATCACTGCGGCGCGCGTCCTTCGGCATGTTGAAGAACGGCGCGGCGTTGAAATCGCGCACCTCGGCGGCAATCTGGCAGTCGTAGCCGGTGGGGTCGAACGCGGTGATGCGGTCCACCTTGGTCTCGCCGGCGAGCAGCGCCCGCCAGAACGTGTCCAGGGTCTGCCCCAATGAGCAAACCACGCCCATGCCTGTAATGACTACTCGTCGTCCGTCTGCCATAGCATTAGACAGTTGGGGCATTGGGTGCGGTTGTCAAGCGTCCTGTCGCCCGCCACCAATGCCCCGGGTGAACTGCTGAGACCGAGACTAGCTCTTGGGAGCTTTTTCCTCGATATACTTGACCGCGTCGCCGACAGTCTGGAGCTTCTCCGCATCCTCGTCGGGAATCTCGGTGCCGAATTCCTCTTCGAAAGCCATGACCAACTCGACGGTGTCCAGCGAGTCCGCGCAGAGGTCCTCAATGAACCGGGCTTCGAGTTTCACCTGGTCGGGGTTGACGCCGAGCTGCTCGACAATGATGTCCTTGACGCGCTCGAAGGTGGGCTTGCCTTTATTGTCTGACATGGTTGTTATTCTCCTTATTCGTTCTCAGATGTTGCTCTTTACATCACCATTCCACCGTCCACTGTCAAGACCTGACCGGTGATGTAAGCGGCCTGGTCGCTAGCCAGAAAATGCACGGCATTCGCCACGTCCTCGGGGGAGCCGAGCCGGCGCAGCGGGATTTGATCCATCAGCTTCTTCCGGATGTCCTCGCCCAGCACCGCGGTCATCTTCGTCTCGATGAACCCGGGGGCCACGGCGTTGCAGGTCACGCTGCGCGACGCCAGCTCGCGGGCGACCGACTTGGTGAAGCCGATCACCCCGGCCTTGGACGCCCCGTAATTGCACTGGCCGGCGTTGCCGACCAGGCCGATGACGGAGGCGATGTTCACGATGCGGCCGGAACGCTGCTTGACGAAGTCGCGCGTGAGGGTCTTGGTAAAGAGGAACGTGCCCTTGAGGTTGATGTTCAACACCGCATCCCAGTCCGCCTCGCTCATGCGCATGAGCAGGGTGTCCTTGGTGATGCCGGCGTTGTTGACCAGGATGTCCACCCGGCCGCAATCGGCGAGGACCTTGGCGACCGTCTCCTCGACGGAGGCGGCCTTGGAGACGTCAGCGCCAAAGGCCCAGGCACGGCGGCCCATCGCGCGCACCTTCTCGCAGGTCTCGGTGCAGAACTCCGGTTTGAGGTCCACGACGGCGATATCCGCGCCATTCGCAGCCAGTTTCAGCGCAATGGCCTGGCCGATGCCGCGGCCCGCGCCGGTGACTAATGCTATTTTGTTGTCCAGGTTGCCCATAAAAAAACCGCGCGTATCCTAGGAATCGCCTACAACTTGTCAAACAATTCTTTCCAAATTGCTACAGTGGGGTGCCGGATAGGCCGCCACATGGTGTAAAGTGAGTC
>CAZAAF010000753.1:0-1746 GCA_964482575.1 uncultured Verrucomicrobiota bacterium
ACCCAATCCACGCTCGACCGCATCCAGAAGCTCGGCCGCGCCGACCGGCTCGAGGACTCCATGCGCCGCGCCAAAAAAGCCGGTCTCGAACCGCACGTCACCTGCATGGTCGGTTATCCATGGGAAAGCGAAGACGAGGCGTTGCGCACCATCAACCTGACGAAATCCCTGTTTCAGAAGGGCTGCATCGACACGCTGCAAGCCACGGTGGTCATGCCGTATCCCGGCACGCCGCTGTTCGCCGAGTGCAAGCGCAACGGCTGGCTTCGCACGGAGGATTGGGATGAATACGACATGCGCATCCCGATCATGAAATGCCCAATGCCCGACCAGCGCCTGCTGGAAATCACCCAAGGCATCTACACCAGCTTCCTGACGCCGCGGTACATCGCCCGGAAACTCGCCAGCATTCGCTCGTGGGACGACGTCAAGTTCTGGACCCGCGCCGGCATGAAAGTCCTGGGCCATCTCAAGGACTTCAATTTCCTCGGCATTGGCGCCAAGCAACGCGAGAAGTCCAAGCACCAAACCGGCTGCGGCTGCGGGCACGGGGCCTGACGCGATGGCGGGTATTGACCCACCCGTATCAACCGGTATGATGCGCGGCCATGAACAAACCGTTGACGCTTTCCCGTCGCCAGTTTCTCTCCGCCGCCAGTGCCCTGGCCGTGCCGATCATCCTCCCCGCCTCCGCGCTGGGGCGTGATGGACGGCCCGCGCCTTCGCAACGCATCAACCTCGCCTGCCTTGGTTTTGGCACGATCGCGCAATCGGTGACGCCGAACTTTCTCAATGACGAGCGCGTGCAGATCGTCGCGGTGGCCGACGTGAACCGCGAGTCGGACCATTACGGCTACTCCGGCGAGCACAAGGGCGGACGCGAGACCGGGCGGCGGATGATCAATGAGTTCTACGCCAAACAAACTGGCAAGGCGGACTACAACGGCTGCCGCGTCTATGAGGATTTCCGCGAGCTGTTGCGCAAGGAGGACGTGGACGCGGTGGAAGTGTCCACGCCGGACCATTGGCACGCCATCATGGCCATCACCTGCGCGCGGCGCGGCAAGCACATCTACGGCCAGAAGCCGCTGGCGGTGACCGTGGAGCAGGGCCGCACGATGGTGCGCGAGGTCACCAAGGCCGGCGTCACCTGGCAGACGGGCAGCCAGCAACGGTCGCAGATTTATTTCCGGATGGCGTGCGAGTTCGTCCGCAACGGCCGGCTCGGCAAACTCCAGCGCATCCATGTCGTGCTGCCGGGCGGCCACCGCGATTTCAGCCAGCTCGCGCCCCAACAGAAACCGGCGCCAGTGCCGGAGGGCTTGAACTACGATCTATGGGAAGGCCCGGCGCCGCATCGGGATTACCGCCCGGCGCTGATGCCGTTGAACTGGCGTTGGAACTACGATTACTCCGGCGGCATGATCACCGACTGGGGCGCGCACCACATGGACATCGCGCAATGGGCGCTGGACATGGACAACTCCGGTCCGGTGAAGCTCGAGAACCTCAGCGCGGACATGCCCGCCCCACGGGAGCTGTACAACACGGCGCGGACGTTCCACTTCGAGTGCGTGTATGCCAACGGCGTGCGGATGGTCGTGGAAGACGAATCCGCGGGCCCGAACGGGATCACGTTCGAGGGTGAGAACGGACGGAAGATCTTCGTGACCCGCGGGCAATTGGAGTTCACGCCGGACAAACTGCGACAGGAGAAGATCGGCGAGAACGAAATCCATCTCTACG
>CAZAAF010000754.1:0-1735 GCA_964482575.1 uncultured Verrucomicrobiota bacterium
CCGGTTCATAATCGGCGGTGCGCGTGATCCACAACTTCGCACCGGTCGCACCATGGAGCAGGGAAAGGATGATCTGGCCGTTCAAGGCGCGCGACGGCGTGCAATAGCGGTTCTGCGGATAGGTGTCGGATTCGGAAAGGATTTCGGGAATACCCTTGAAGGCTTCGGCCTGGGCCGCCGTCCAGTAAACGCGATCCAGCAATCCCCGCGCATCATTCCCCAAATACCACGCGTTGTTCATGCGCACCCAAGGCGATTGGCGACCCGCCAGAATTTTGGCGATACGCGGTGCAAAATGGATTTCACCGCAGCCATCGGCGCACGCGCAGAAACCACAGGAGATGCCAGAGTCGGTGGCATCGATGGCATTGCGAACAATCCCGGCCAAATCGCCCAGGCTGGCAAACAGGGACTCGTTCCAAGCATCGCCAATTCGGCGGCTGGCCTCGTCCTCCTTCCCCAAAGCCTGCACCAGCGTGGCGCGTGTGAACTGTCCTCCGGAAACTTTATTGAACGCCGCCAGATGCAGCGGGCAAAAACACCCGTATCCACCATGGAACAACCGGAAGTCGTCATCCACCAGCATGAAGTCCGGCCTGGTCTGCGCCACCAGGGCAACGGCCTCATGCACATACTTGCGAAAACCCGGGTCCAGCGGACAAAAGGAATTGCCGGTTTTTCCGTCGGGCGACACAAGGCGTTGGAACCTGGCATCCGTCGGCGTACCGTGGCCAATCAGGCTTTGGACGAGAATGCCCACCCGCACGCCCGTGCCATGCAACGGCTTTCGCATCGAGAGAAACCGATCGCGAAGATGCTGGGCCTTGGCCATTGTCGGCTCAGCCTCCTCCGGGTGCAGGGGCAAGATGAAGGCAACGTCCGTAATCCCGCAATCCCGATGCAGTCGTTTCAGATCTTCGGCGAGTTCCGCCTTATGCTCCATCAACAAGGGTTCGATGTTGAGAATCCGAAACGTCTCGCGGCCTACCGATCCGGATTCGGACGCTTGGAGAATCCCCAGTGCACCGGCAATCAACATCAGCCACACCATCCTGACCAATGGCATCAGGCCATTCATGAACCGTTACAGGCTCCAGCCTTGGCGATACTCTGCCCGGATGTATTTGTTCACTTCCGGCAGATTGGTCACCTTCAAGTTGGCGGCATCCCACTCGATACGGGCGTCGGTACGCTTGGCAACGTTTCCGAGCAGGCAAGTTTCCGTCAACGGACCGGAGTATTCGAAACACGCGCCAGCCTTGTGCCCGGCCTTGATAGAGTCCACCCATTCCTGCTCGTGAGTCCCCTTGATGCGCGGCAGGGTCTTGGCCGGACGCCGGTAGGCCTGCATGGCCGATTCGGGAATGAGCCGCGGGCTGTTGCCATAAACACCGCTCATGATCGTGCCCTTGGTGCCCCTGATCAACGAACCGCCTTCCTTCGGCATCTCGGTACCGCACTTGAGTTCCGGTGGGCACGGCGGACGGGTGCCTTCATACCATGTCAGTTTTACCGGTGGCATGTTGTCGCGCGCGGGGAACCGGAAGGTCACGATGGCGGAGATGGGATGTGTCTCCGGATTCAGGTCACTGGAGGTGGCTTCAATGGTGGTCGGCGCGCCGAGTTTGAGCGCCGTCACAACGGGATCCAGCGTGTGCGCCCCGCGATCGCCCATCATGCCGTTGCCGAAATCCCACCAGCAACGCCAGACGCGCGGATGATAGGCCGGATGATA
>CAZAAF010000755.1:0-1730 GCA_964482575.1 uncultured Verrucomicrobiota bacterium
GCGATGCCGGAAGGCTTGATCAGGGAAGGCCGCGCAAAAGGCACGCTGAATGGCATCCGGTTTGCCGAACCGCCCTACAGCACGCGTTACCCGAAACTCACAGGAATCCTCGACAGCGACCCCGCGTCGCCAACCGGCACTCTTATTGCCATCAATGTCTGCCGGGGCGGCAAATGGGATGAGATCGAGAATAAGGCGAAGCCGTTCGTCCTGCTCGAGGACAATCTGGTTGAGGACGATCCGCATTTCGTGAACGCCGCGAAATTGAACTTCCAGTTGCGCAGCGACTCGCCTGCCCTGAAGCTCGGCTTCGAACGGTTTCCAATTGAGAGGATCGGTCTTTATCGCAGCGCCGACCGCGCCTCGTGGCCGGTGAAGCACGCCGTCCGGCCCATGGCAGAACCGCCGGCCAGGTGAGCCGTCGGCCGACACCGGTCAGGCGTCCGTGGAATCCTGGCGATGATGTTTCTGGCGGAAACCGGCGGGCGCCTCGTCGGTAACCTGCTTGAACACGCGGCTGAAGTAGGCGCGGTTGGGGAAGCCGGTCAGCTCTGCGATGGCCTCAATCGTCTCTTCGGTTTGCAGCAGCAAACGCGCCGCCTCCCGCACGCGCATCTCCGTGACGTAGTGGGCGGGCGATGTGGCGAAGTGGCGGCGAAAGACCCGGTTGAAACCGGCCACGCTCAGGCCGGCACGCTTCGCCAGCAGCGGCATGGTGAGTTTCGCGCGCAGATTCTCCTCGATGTGACAGCGGACCCGGTCGAGCTGTTCCGGCAGCGGCGGCTGCCACTGGAGTTCCCGGCGGGAGAGGACGACCTGCAACAACGCCAGACTGTTGCGATAGATCGCGTCGGTGGGTTTCCACGCCTCGTCGGCGACGATGAGCCGGCGCAAATCCCGAATAAGACACAACTCGGTGTCGCGCGGCCGGAGCAGCACCGGCAGGTCTTGCCCGGGCGACAGCTTGCGCGTGAAGCTGAAGGCCAGCCAGAAAGTCGGCACCGGATTGCCTCCCAGACAGTGGAAAAGACAGTGCGGCGGGATCAGCATCAAGTGCGCCGGGGTCAGCTCGGTCATGCGCTCGCCAAACAGCACACAATGGCCGCGTTTGCCGTTGTAGTAGAGCCGCCAGAACGGGCTGAAGACACTGGGAAAATTCCACGCGTCATTGGCCGGGATGAAGCCGCTCTCGTGCAGCGTGATGCCGGTGCGTCCGGGCTTCACGCCAAAGGGGTCGAACTCGACGCCCACGCCGGAAAAGGGCCGGTCGTAGGCGCCGCGGTTGATGCGACCCTTGAGCGGATCAGACACAACTTTGACCCTAGCGGATATAGACGTTTATTACAAGGATTGGGTAATAATTCGCCTGTCATTACGGACCATTATTGGAGAGTGCTTCATCATGAGCATGTTCGACACGACAGGGAAGGCCGCCGGCGCGGCGGCGCGCAAGGAGAACACACAGCGGAAACTCGACCGCATGAACAAGGCGCTGCGGCACCAGGAGCCGGACCGCGTGCCGGTCAGTGATTTCTTTTGGGGCGGGTTCACCCATCGCTGGCGCGAGGAACTCGGCCTCGCGCCGGACGCCAATCCCTACTATCACTACGACCTCGACTGGATTGTCACGGTGCCGAACATGGACCCGTGGATACGTCCGTTCGAGACGCTCGCCGAAACGCCGGAGGAGGTCACGGTGAAGACCGGCTTCGGCGCCAACATCCACAAAC
>CAZAAF010000756.1:0-1729 GCA_964482575.1 uncultured Verrucomicrobiota bacterium
CCGCCGCCCGACCCCGAAAGGCTTCACCAACGCGCCGAATCCCGACGGCCCGGTGGATCACGATGTGCCCGTGCTGCGCGTGGCCAGTCCCGATGGCAAACAGGTGCGCGCGCTGCTCTTCGGCTACTCGTGCCACAACACGACGCTGGGCTTCTACCAGTTTTGCGGCGATTACGCCGGCTACGCGCAGGAGTACATCCAGGCGGCGCACCCGGACGCCGTCGCACTCTTCATGCAGGGTTGTGGCGGCGACCAGAATCCCTATCCGCGCCGCACGCTGGAGTACGCGCAGCAGCACGGTCGCGCGCTCGCCAACGCGGTTGAGACCGCGCTGGACACCGTGCCGCGCCCGCTCGCCGGGCCGTTGCGTATGGCGTTCACCGAAGTCGCCCTCGACTACGCGCCGTTGCCGCCGCGCGAGGAGCTGCAGAAGTTGCTCAACTCGAAAAACAAGTACGAGGCGGGCCACGCCCAGTGGCTGTTGGGGCAGATGGAGCAGGGCAAGGTGCTCGCGAATTACCCGTGTCCGGTGCAGGTTGTCCGTTTCGGCAAGGATCTCGTGCTCGTGGCCATCGGCGGCGAGGTGGTGGTGGATTACGCGTTGCGCCTGAAAAAGGAACTGGCGGGTCCCGCTGTCTGGGTGGCGGGCTACTGCAACGACATCTTTGCCTACATCCCGAGCCGCCGTGTACTGGAGGAGGGCGGCTACGAAGCCGGCGGTGCAATGGTTTTCAGCCGCACCCACCCCGGCCCCTGGGCGCCATCCCTCGAGGAGCGCATCGTCTCCAAAGTCCACGAGCTGGCGGGATTTTGAGGCGTCGAACAGGGAAACGGCGACAGGATTAACAGGATGGCCAGGATGAAAAACGATTCCGCAGGATTCGCTGTCCCCTCCTAATCCTGCAAATCCTGTTCATCCTGTCGCCCTTCTTCCGCTTCACGCGCGCTACGCCAAACCAATGTCTTTCCGTGAGCGATGCTCTACCTACGGCTTGAGCGTGATCGTCCGGCGCTCGCCGAAATAGGCACGGCCTTCTGCCTGCATCTCGATGGAAACCGTTACTGACTCGTTCACGGATGGAATCAGCGTGAACTCCTTCACCGTCGCGTCGGCGAGGTAGTCGGTGTCGGCGGCGATGGGCGCTTTGAACTCCAAACCATATTCCTTGCGGCCGGCGAGATGGACGCCGCCCTGCGCGAGGTTCGGACGCGGCGCGAGCCATTTCGCTTCACCGAGGTTGCCGATGGACGCGCGACAGCCAACGGGGGCGCCGCGCTTGACGGCGATGACGGCGCCGTTCTTCGCCTCCTGCCACTGGCCGCTCGCGTCCTGGATTTCCAGCGAGTTGAACTCGGCATTGAGGAACTTTGGCGGGTTATGGCTGTTGCAGGGCGTGTTGCCCACCGCCACCAATGGCGTGGTCGCCGAATCCGTGCCGGTGCCCGCGGTCTTCAGATACGGCGTGAGTCCCTCCTTCAAGGCGGCAAGATATTGCTGGCCGTAGAGTTGCCACGCGTCGGCGTTGTGGGCGTCGAAGTCCACCTCGATGAACTTTCCCGGTTTGGCGTGGACCACACGCGCAAATTGCGGGTGCGCGTTTCGCAGGACATCGCACGCCGGTCGCTCGGAGCCGTCGGGTTCCAGCACGCCGAAGTCGCTGCGCTCGCCGAGCCGGAAGCCGCCGGGCAGCCACCACGGACAGGCGCCGCGCGCAGCGACTTCGGCGTG
>CAZAAF010000757.1:0-1729 GCA_964482575.1 uncultured Verrucomicrobiota bacterium
ATGGAAGCCGATGTCAGAGATATTATCGGTATTTCCGAGCAGGAAGAAATTCCAGTAATCCTTGATCTTGAGTCAATTCGTGTCTTGGGTCCAGGTAAGTTTGAGCTAGATATAGTTAATCTATTCAATAAAAAACGCCCCCTCGGGCGCGATGGAACGCGCGTCCCGCCGGATGTGGAACAGGATTCCAGTTTCTTCGGCGACCTTCGCAACAAGCCCTGCGGCAGTCTCCCGCCCCCGCGCCGTCACAGAGTCTGAACGATTTGGCGGTCAGGGATCGCTGCTGTAAAAGGGCGTTGGCCGACCCGAGGGGGCATGACCAGCGACGGACACGGGGGCCGCGTGAACGCGGGACTCCGGACATTGACCCGTCCTCGCCTTAGCGGGGCATGGGCGAGACGGCAACGTTCTTGCCGGAGGGCGCAGGGGAGAGGATGGCCAGGTCGCCGGCGATGGCGAGCGCCTCCTTCAACACCGGATCGCTGGTCGTATCCTTGGGTTCGGCATCCTCCTCCGGATCGCTGTCGTCGTTGTCATCGCGCGCGGCGGCGGCGGCCGAGGCGGAACCGGGTGCCGCGGTGGCGGCGACCACGGCGTTGGTGGCGGACACCGTGTAATCGGTGAACTTCAATTCCGGGGCCTTCCGCGAGAGCCGCTCCTTCTTGCGGTTGGCGATGCGGTCGGCGTCGATCTTCTTCTCGCTGAGCCGCTGCGCCTCGTTGAGGGAGATGGTGCCGAGTTTGATCTGTTTGGTCAGGCGGGCGACATCCTCATTGAGATAGGTGAACTCCGGGTCCGTGGCGACGCGCAGCATCGAGCGCTGTCGCAACTCGGTCAGCCGGCCGGCGAAGGCATTGTAGTTCTGGTGGTGCGCGGGCTGCACCTCGTCGTAGGCCATGGCATTGTTCAACGAGGATTCGCCGACGTCGCGCGCATCGTACAACGACGGGAAGGTGATGTCGGGAATGACCCCGCGGTTCTGCGTGGAGCCGCCGGCGACGCGGTAGAACTTCTGCGTCGTCAGCTTGAGCGCGCCGGGGTTGGGAATGTCCTTTTCCGGGAGCCACGCCGAGAGCGAGAGCATCGTCTGGACCGTCCCCTTGCCGAAGGTCTTGCTGTCGCCCACGACGACGGCGCGGCCGTAATCCTGCATGGCCGCGGCGAAAATCTCGGACGCGGAGGCGCTCACGTGGCTGACCAGCACCACCATCGGTCCGTCGTACACGGCGCTGGTATCCTCGTCGCGCAGCACCTGGATGCGCTGGCGCGGGTCCTTGATCTGGACCACCGGCCCTTCCTTGATGAACAGGCCGGCGAGCGACACGGCCTCGTCCAGCAGGCCGCCGCCGTTGCGCCGCAGGTCGAGCACCAAGCCGCTGATGTGCTGCGACTTGAGCTTCTCGATCAGCGCGGCCACATCGCGCGTGCTGCTGACGCCGTCATTCTCGCCGTTGCGCAGCTTCTCGGTGTCCGCGTAGAACGAGGGAAGATCGATCACGCCCAGCCGGCGGGCCGGCGTTCCGTTGGCGGCGGGCACGTCCACAATCTTCGCCTTGGCGCGCTGCTCGGTGAGCTTGACCTCGTCGCGCACGATGGTGATGACCTTGCGCACGGAGGAATCGGCGGCGCTGGCGGGGATGACGGTGAGCTTGACCTTGGTGCCCTTGGCGCCGCGGATGTGCTCGACGCCCTTGGTGAGCTTCATGTCCACGACATCCACGGCCGGATG
>CAZAAF010000758.1:0-1719 GCA_964482575.1 uncultured Verrucomicrobiota bacterium
ACCCGTTTCTTGGCGGCAGCGGCGGCGGTCGTTGCGGCGCGTGCTTCGCGGACGCCCTCGCGGGCGCGCTCGATATCCTCGGATCGAGCGCCGGCCTTCATCAGGTCGAGCTGGGCCTGCGCATTGAGGAGCGCGGCACGCGCCTCGTCGCGCTTGAGTTCATAATCGCGCGCATCCAGCCGCGCCACGAGCGCGCCCTTCTTTACCGCGTCGCCCTCCTGCGGAGGCAGTTCCACCACACGGCCGGCGACCTGCGCCGAGACCTGCACCTGCGTGCAGTCCACCGTGCCGGAGCCATCGGGCTTTGTGCCCTGCCAGCGACAGCCGGCCACTGCGATCAGCGCACTACCCAACAAAACCATGCTTCGTTTCTTCATTTTTTCTTGTCTCCCTTGGCCGGTAGCACCAGCCCGTTCATCACCATGTCTAAAATCTGCGCACGCCGCGCCGGCGGATCCATCTTCGGCAGCTCCATGCCGCGCGGATGGAAGAAAGGCAGCGCCGGGTGGAGCAGCAGGCTGAAGAGGCAGAGCCCCATGATGCTCCACCACGTCGGCAAGGGATGCGCCTGTCGAAGCTCGCCGCGCTGCATACCTTCCGCCAGCACCTCGATCGGCACCAGCGTCTGACCGGGCAGAAAACCCGAAAGCGTTTTGCCAAACAGTTCGGGGTGGAGACTTAGGGCGATGGCCATCAGGCGCATCCGCTCCGGGTGCGCGCTGTAGTAGCCGAAGAGTTGATCAATCAGCCAGCCCAGCCGGTCACGCGCGTCGGCGAACGGCCCCCGCGCCGCCTGCATCCGCTCCAGCAAGCCGCCGAGCACAAAGCGGATCGCCTCGGTGAAGAGCGTGTCCTTGTTCTCGAAGTAGTAGTAGATCAGCGCGCTGTTGACGCCGGCCTGCCGGCCGACCAACCGCGTCGTTGCGCCGCGCCGCCCATGCTGGGCAAAGACGGCCACCGCCGCCTCCAGAATGTTCCGCCGCTGCTCTGATTCCGACCGCGCCATGATGTTAATCCTTTGGTTTAATCGCCTGATTAAATACGCGCGATCGGACGGCCTGTCAAATTATTCCTGGAAATATTTCCCAACCCCGTTCCGGCGGTTTGACCGCGGGACTTGGGTGCCGGCATAGCGCAGCACACGCTTCAGCAACGCGCAGCCATCAGTCGTGGACGAAAATCATCCGCTGAACTTCGATGCCGCGGATGGCGCCGAGCTTCTGCTGCATCTCGCGGGCGATTTTGTCGGGACCAACGACCTCCAGCAGCACCAGCCCGTTCGGCGAGCAGAAGTTCTCACCCGTCTCGTGCAGGCCAAGCCGCGTCTTGATGTGGCAGCCGTAATCGGTGAACACCTTCTGCACCGCGGTGGCGCGGCGCAGCCGGTCGGTGATGTGCACCCCAAGGATGATATGCTTTTCCACGTTCTTCTTCATGGCGCTGCTCCTTTCACGCGGCAAAGATGACATACGCCCCGCGCGGCCTCAACCCAGAATCGCAGAAGGCAGAAGTTCCACACTTCGACATTGGATATTCGCTGTTCGATATTCTGCGGCTCGCTTCCGTCATCGCAACGGCTATTATGCCGCCGCCATGCTCGACCAAGTCCAGCGCGCCCTTGAACGCCACGCGATGGCGCAGCGCGGCGACCTCGTACTGGTCGCCGTTTCCGGCGGCGCCGATTCCGTCGCGCTGCTTCATGCCCTGCTGCAACTGCGC
>CAZAAF010000759.1:0-1719 GCA_964482575.1 uncultured Verrucomicrobiota bacterium
GCCATACCCCCACGTCTGCCAGAGCCACGTCCGCAACTCCACCGCCGCGTGGTCGATGAACTCCGTGCAGTACGGCGCATGCGGCGAACAGCAGATGTACCACCAGATGTGCTCGCCGGCGCGCTGGCGCTCCTGGCAGAGGTCCGCGCGATAGTTCGGTGTCACCGGGCACCAGATGTCCACCGCCCCGATCAGTTCCGGTCCCGGCTCTTCGGTCAGCATTCGCGTCAGTTTCGGCGCAAGCCGCTTGATTTGTTCGTTGTTGCGGCGGACGGGCGCGTAGTCGCTGCGCTCCGGCTCGTCATACCAATACAGGAACGCCTTCCGCAGCCAGCCCTTTTGTTCGAGATGGTCCGCCAGTTGCCGCGCGTAATCGCCCCACAACGCCTCGTATTCCGGCGTGCCCTGCTTGAACCCGCCGAACGTGCCGTCGTGCCACGGCTTGCCCTGCCCGCCTCCGCCCAATCCATCGAGGGGCAGGCGGAACGTGTTGAAGCCCAGCTCGTCCAGGGTGCGCGCAGCCGCCGCGTCGAAAGCCGCGAAGTCGAGTTTCACCCGCGGCGGGCTGGCGGTCTTGTCGAACTGCACGCCGATGTGCGCCGTGCTCATGGGCCAGTACGGGGAGATGCGGTGCGCGGCGAAATTCCGCATGTACAGGTCCCACACCGTGGCGAATTCCTCGTCGGTCTGGAGATTGTGATAGGCTTTCACCGGTCCCGGGCTGATGCCCAGCGCGGTCTTCAGCCGCGTCTCCTTCGGCAGCGTGAAGTTCCAGACGTGCACGCGCAACGGGACGGTCGCCGCCCACACCGAGCGGTCGTATTTCCCGTGCGGCTTCTCGTTCAACTCGATGGCGCCGTCGTAATCGCCTGTCGGCAGGCCCTCGGGGACCTGAACGGTGAACCAGAGCGTCGTGTTGTGGCCGATTTCCGTCGAGAGCATGTCGCCCGGTTCCAGCGGCGGCAGCGGGTCGGGCCATTCCTCCTCCACGCCGGTTTCGTCCGTGGGGGTGGTCACCGGCACATAGGCCACGCGGTGGATGGCGATGTTGCCGCGCGGGATCTTCGCGTCGCCCGGCCCGTGCAGGTCGCCGACGTGGACCCTGACCTTGGAGAGCGACCTCAGGGGATTGATGGAAAGTTGGAAGCTCTCGCACTCGTTCTTCGCGGCATGAAGGGTGATGGCGCTCTGGGCGTTGCCCTTCGGTATCGGCCGGTCGCGGCCGATCTTTCTCAACGACTCGCACCACCAAAGGCCGACCCTGGATTTCTCCTCGCTCAGTCTCCAGCCGTAGTCGGAGGCGAACAGCAGCGGCACGGTCATCGGCACGCGGGCCACGAACACCTCCCGCTGGGTGCGCAAATCACGTTCGATGAACCTCAGTTCATAATTGCCCGCATCCAGCAGGTCGTAGCGCAATTCCACCACCTCGGAATGGCCGGGGAAGAGTTTGAGGCCCTTGCTGGATTTGGAGAGGCGTTCGCCACCGCTCGAGACTTCCAGCGTCGCGAATACGCTGGCCTGTTCCTCCGAGTCGTTGATCAGACGCCAGACCGAATTGTGGTCGCCCCCGGGCAACGGATTGCCGAGGGTTTCGCAGACGGCGTGCAACGGCTTGTCCGCCTGCTGAATCTCCACGAAATCCGTCCGCCCGCGCCCATCCACACTCCGGCCGTCCACTAGCGCCACGAAATCGTAGCACCGGACGACGAATGACGG
>CAZAAF010000760.1:0-1458 GCA_964482575.1 uncultured Verrucomicrobiota bacterium
ATACGCGCACGTATCTCGGCACCGGCCGTGCGCCCGGCTGGCAGGATGCGGTGTCCACGCTGGAGGACACGAACAGGGAACTGGTCCGCAACGTGGCACAGGAGGCAATGCGCAATTTTGGGACGTGGTGGATGGACCTCCTCGTTACCGGCTGGTTCAATGACCCGGGCATGTGGGCGGAGATGAAGCGGTTGCGGGGGCTCGACGAGGCGTTCCTGAAGAAGCCCACGCCGTTCCGGCCGGAGGTGGCGGCGGTCATTGACGAAAACGTCATGATGCGCGTCGCCGCGGGCGGCAGTCTCGTCACGCGGCCCGGTGTTTATGAAGTGCGCGCGCCGCTGGGCCGGATGGGCGCGCCGTACGGCCAGTATCTGATTGACGACGTGCTGCGCGGTCGGGTGCGCGCGAAGATGGTCGTGTTCCTGGATGCGTGGCGGCTGACGCGCGACGAACGGCTCCGGCTCCGGCGGACGGCGCGGCCTGCCGCGCGCGTCTGGTGCTATGCGCCGGGGTGGTTTGACGGCGAGCGCGAGTCGCTGGAGGCGATGCAGCAGTTGACCGGATTCGAGTTCAAGAAAGTGACGCCGGACAAGGCATGGGCGACGCCGACGGAACTGGGGAAGAAACTCGGTCTTGAAAAATCCTTCGGCGTGGAGAAACCGGTGAAACCGTTGTTCGCGGTCACTGATGCGGCCCGGGATGAGATCCTCGCCCGGTATCCCGACGGCTCCGTGGCGGTGGCGATGCGCCGCACACCGGACGGGCCGGACATTTTCGTTGGCGCGCCGGGTTTGACCTCGGAGCTGCTGCGCCTCGTCGCGCGCGAGGCGGACGTTCATCTTTTCACGGAGGTTGACTGCAACGTGTATGCGAATGGCAACTTCGTGGCGGTGCACGCATCGCAGGAGGGGCCGCTGTGGCTCAACGTCAAAGGCTCCGGGGCCGTGAAGGACATGTTGAGCGGTGAGATGGTCGGGCACGGGCCGCGGATCCTGCTGCCATTGAAACGCGGGGACTCGCGGGTGTTCAGCTACTAGGCGTTTGCCGGTTCACGGATCGCGGTGGAAAATCGTCGCGAGCGGGTCGCTGTAAACCCGCCGCCAGGCCGGCTGTTGCGCGAGCGCCTGGGTGAGCGGCGCGTCGGTGGTCAGCAGCGTCCAACGGACGCCGCTGGCCTCCAGCTTCTCGCGCCAGCCGGGATTGAGTTGCGTCATGTCCACGAAGTCGCGGATGAACGCCTCACCGTAGAAATCCGTCCGGCCGTCCACATACACCTTGTGGTCCGGCAGGGCGAGCATGAGATAGCCGCCCCAGATGTGCTGGTTGAGCATGGGACCGCGAAACATTTCCGGGTGCTGCCGGATGAACGTGACGGCGTTCACCGGCCAACATTCCGGCGGCATGGCCGTCGGTCGCGGCACGCACACAAGGACAACCGCTGCGACCACTGCGACGGGC
>CAZAAF010000760.1:1468-1717 GCA_964482575.1 uncultured Verrucomicrobiota bacterium
GTGGCTGGCGGCGTTCACGAGACCGAGCCGTTGGGACAAAGCGCGCCAGCGTCCGCCCACACACGCGGTGAACGCCGGGGCGAGGATCGGTGCGGTGATGAGGGCCATCAGCGGGACGTTTCGCACGGCGTAGAACGCGAGACCGGTCCAGACGGCCGTGAGAATGACCGCCGAGGCCGGCAGACGGGGCCGACGGCGAATTGCAAGCGCCACGGCCAGCGCACCGAGCCAGGCCAGGAATCCGAGCGC
>CAZAAF010000761.1:0-1716 GCA_964482575.1 uncultured Verrucomicrobiota bacterium
CAGACTGCCTTCACCGCCTCGGCGGCGCCATTGCCGCAGGCCGCCGACGAGGAAAAACCCGCCACGCCCCCCTCCCCGGCCACGCGCACGGCGTCGGCTGCGCCTTTGAAGTCCCACACCGCCGCGGGCACCAAGTCGCGGGCCGCCGATGAGGAGAAGCCCGCCAAGGCTGAAAGCCAGGCCACGCGTACGGCCTCCGCCACACCGTCGAAGTCTCACACCAGCACGTCGGCGGCCAAAACGCGGTCCGACGACGAGGAAAAACCGGTAAAAGCCAGCCGCCCGGCTCCCAAGGAGACCGCCAAGACCGAGGGCCCGACGGCGCATGCGGCCTCCAGCACGCCGGTGAAATCCCACTCCGGGTACAGCTCCTCCGGCTCGAAGACGAAGTTCAAGGAAAACGAGAGTCTGGCGACCATGCCCGACATCTCCGAGGCGGATCGCAAGGCGGCCTTGATGGACGCCGCGAAACGGATTTTGAAGTCCGAGGAGGAACTCATCACCTGGTCGGAACTGGAATCGTTCTTCACCACCAAAAAACCGGCCAGCGTCGAAGGTGGCCTGGCGTGGTATCAGGATGTGGCGGACCGCTGCCAGCAGTTCATCAAGGATTATCCCACCAGCCCGCACGTCAATCTGGTGCGCATCAACGAGGCGCGATGCCGGCTCGCCGTGTTCAAGGCGACCCAGGACGCCACCCAGCGGGTGCGGGCCGAGATCGCGGCGCACGAAGTGCTCGCCCACAAGCCCAACGAGGACGACGCCATCCGCGCGGAGTTCCTGATGTTGAACGCCACGTGGCCGGACCATCCCGAACAGGGCGTGGCCATCGCCAAGCGCATCGTCAAGGACTTCCCGCACCGGCCCGAGACGGCGGCCGCCATCCTCATGCAAGCCCAGTTCCGCCGCCGGCAGGGCCTGTTGAGCGCAGCCAAGGACGCCGCCTCGGATTTGATCAAGCTCTACCCGGAAAGCGGATTTGCAATGAACGCGCGATGCTTGATCAAGCAGTGCGACCTGCTGAACAATCCCTGCCCGCCAGTAAAACTCACCGGTTTGCACGGCGAGAAGATGGATACGGCCGCCTGCAAGGGCAAACCGCTGCTGATTGAATTCTGGTCGGCGAATTCCAGGACGGCGATGGAAGACGCCGCCAAGCTGGTGCAGCTCTACATCCGCTACCAGCCGAAGGGATTCGAGATTTACACGATCTGCGTGGACAAGAGCCGCGAGGCCATGGACATCTTCCAACTCCAGCATCCGCTGCCGTGGCCGGTCTATTGGGACGGCATGGGACTGCAAGGCCCCGTGTGCCAGCAGTTCGGCGTGGACAACGCCGGGATGCGGTTCCTGCTGGAACCCGGCCTGCAGCGCGTCGTCAGCACGCATCTGTCGCCGGAAGGCGCCGCCGCGGCGCTCATGCTCTGGATTGACCGGGACCAGCCGCCGCCGCTGCCCGGCCAGGAGCCGCCGGCCCAGGGGTTCTTCCAGAAATTCTTCGGGTTGAAGTTCTAGGGCCTCCGCCCTCCTGCGTCTCCCGCCACAGCCGCCGCCAGGTCGCACGGTCCCGGACGTGACGGCCCTGCCCGAAGTGCGTCCGCCGCGACCCGCTGCGGCAACGGCGGCGAACGGGATTCCACCCAATGCTTGCGCAGATGTAACCAACCGGTTAAACTATTGCCCGGAGACAAGAGGAACTGTGGCAGACCTGACAGG
>CAZAAF010000762.1:0-1715 GCA_964482575.1 uncultured Verrucomicrobiota bacterium
CTGACGAACAAGTACGCCGAGGGATACCCCGGCAAGCGCTACTACGGCGGTTGCGAGTGCGTGGACGTCATCGAGCAGCTCGCCATCGACCGTGCGAAGAAGCTTTTCGGCGCCGACCACGCCAATGTCCAGCCGCACTCCGGCTCGCAGGCGAACATGGCCGCGTATTTCGCGCTGGCCAAGCCCGGCGACACGCTGCTGGCGATGAGCCTGAATTTCGGTGGCCACCTCACGCACGGCTCGCCGGTGAACTTCTCCGGTCGGCTCTTCAAGATTGTGCCCTACGGCCTGAACCAGACGACCGAACGCGTGGACATGGAAGAGGTGGCGAAGCTCGCCCGCGCGGAGAAACCGCGCATCATCGTGGTGGGCGCGAGCGCCTATCCCCGCATCCTCGATTTCGCGGCGTTTGCGGCGATCGCGAAGGAAGTGGGCGCGGCGTTGGTGGTGGACATGGCGCACATCGCCGGCTTGGTGGCGGCGGGACAGCATCCGAGCCCGGTGCCGCACGCGGACATTGTCACGACGACCACGCACAAGACGTTGCGCGGCCCGCGCGCCGGCCTGATCCTCTGCAAGGAGGCGCATGCCAAGGCCGTGAATTCGCAGATTTTCCCCGGCATCCAGGGCGGCCCGCTCGAGCACATCATCGCGGCGAAGGCGGTCTGCTTCAAGGAGGCCATGCAGCCGGAGTTCAAGACCTACCAGCAGCAGGTCGTCAAGAACGCGGCGGTCCTCGCCGCGGCGCTCACCGCCAAGGGCTTGCGCATTGTCAGCGGCGGCACGGACAACCACCTCATGCTGGTGGACCTGCGGCCGAGGAAGCTCACGGGCAAGATCGCCCAGGAGGCGCTCGACAAGGCCGGCATCACGGTGAACAAGAACATGATCCCGTTCGACCCCGAGAAGCCGATGGTCACCAGCGGCGTCCGCATCGGCACGCCGGCGGTCACCACGCGCGGCATGAAGGAGGCGGAGATGCAGGTGATCGCCGACTGCATCGACGAGGTGTTGCAGGCGCCGGAGAACGCCCAGGTGGCGGAGCGGGTCAAGACCAAGGTGAAGGCGTTGACGGCACGATTCCCGCTGCCGTACGCGACGAAATAGTTTTTCGCAATCAAACCCAAAGGAAATCCAAGAACACATGTCCATACCGATCATCATCTTTCTGGGGCCGCCGGGATGCGGCAAGGGAACGCACGCCAAATTGCTCGCAGAGCGCGTGGGCGCGGGGCACTTCGACCTCGGCAGCCTGCTGCGCGGCATTGCCAAGAGCGGCAGCCCGCGCGGCGCGGAACTGACCGGCTACATGAGCAAGGGATTGCTCGTACCCGACACGCTCATCATCGCCATCGTCCGCGACGCCCTCGCGGACCGCGTCAAGACCAACCCGCCGCCGGCGCTGTTGCTCGACGGCTTTCCCCGCACGGTCGCGCAGGCGGAGGCCTTGGAGAAGGTGACCGCCGAGATCAAGCTCGGCCCGGTCAGCGTCATCAACATCAACCTGCCCGACGAGACGATTGTCCAGCGCATCGCCAACCGCCGCGTGTGCAACAAGTGCGGCGCGATCTACGACGTGCTGGAGTATGCCGGCACGCAGTGCACCAAGTGCAAGGACGGTCAGTTGATCCAGCGCGAAGACGACAAGGCCGAGGTGGTCCGCCGCCGCCTTGAGGAATACAAGGCCAAGACCGCGCCGCTGCTCCAGTTCTACG
>CAZAAF010000763.1:0-1709 GCA_964482575.1 uncultured Verrucomicrobiota bacterium
AGTGGGCCGGCCCGGTCACCGACCAGATTGATGGCACCAGCATGGACGTGGACTATGTGCGGGTGTATCAACGGCCGGAGACCGCGTCGTCCGCGTCCGGTCCTGACTTCAACGCCATGCTCCGGCCGGTGCCGGCCTCGGCGAAATTCGATGACCCCGACTATTACATCTGGTGCGGCACGATGGTGAAGGGGGATGACGGCAAGTGCCACCTTTTCTATTCGCGCTGGCCCCGCCGGCTGGGGCATTACGCGTGGGTGACGCATTCGGAGATTGCGCACGCCGTGGGCGACACGCCGCTGGGTCCGTTCCGTCACAAGGATGTGGCGCTGCCGGCGCGGGGCAGGGAATTCTGGGACGGGCTTTGCACGCACAATCCCAACGTCCACAAATTTGGCCGGAAGTATTACCTCTATTATATGGGCAACACCGGCGACGGCACGGCGATGAGGACGTTGAACTGGACGCATCGCAACAACCAGCGCGTGGGTGTGGCGGTGGCCGATTCCCCCGAGGGCCCGTGGAAACGGTTCGACAAGCCCCTCATCGCGCCCACCCCGGGCTTCCTGGATGCGCTGTGCTGCACCAATCCAACCGTCACGGAACGTCCCGGCGGCGGCTACCTAATGATTTACAAGGGTGTGGCCGACAAGAACAAACTCCCGTTTGGCGGCCCGGTGCTGCATGTCGTGGCCACGAGTGATTCGCCGACGGGCCCGTTCAAGAAATACCCGGTGCCGGTGTTTGCCCGGGAAGGCGTGGCTTTTGCCGCCGAGGATCCCTTCATCTGGTCGGCGGACAACCGGTACTGGGCCATCGTGAAGGACAACAACGGGTACTTCACGGGCGCAGGCAAGTCGTCGGCCCTCTGGGAATCCGGCGACGGTTTCCATTGGACGCTGGCGAAGCACCCGCTGGTGGCGACGACGGAAATCACGTGGGCGGAGGGCGGCAGACAAAAACTCCATTCGCTGGAACGTCCGCAGCTCTATTTCGAGGATGGCCGGCCGGTGGTGCTGATGTTCGCGTGCGACGAGGACAACAAGCGCGAACACTCCTTCAACGTGCGAATACCCCTGGAGCCGGCCCGCTGACGGCCTCGATGCACCCGACCCCTCCAGCGCCCGGCGATGGATCGTCGTTTGCCTACCGGCTGCGCGTCAGCTCCCGCGCGCGACAGGTGGGGTTGCGGGTCACCCTGCAACACGGGCTGGAAGTGGTGTTGCCGCGCGGATGCGATCCCACCGTGGTGCCGGACGTAGTACAACGCAATCAGCGGTGGATTCGCAGCGCCCTCGATCGCATGGCGGCCCGGCTGATACTTGTTGGCCCGCCGCAGCCCTGGCAGTTGCCCGCGCAAATCGAGTTGCCGGCCCTGGGCCGTGTCTGGCGGGTGGAGGCGGTGGAGACGGCGTCGCGCCGGGTGACGGTTCGGGCGGCGGATACGGACGGCCTTCGGATCATTGGCCGGATTGGCAGTGAGAAGGCCTGTCGGGCCGCGTTGATTCGCTGGCTTCTCGCGCAGGCGCGCGAGCATCTGCCACCGCGGCTGCATGTCATCAGCCAGCGAACAGGCTTCGTCTGCCGGCACGTCAGGGTGCGGCGGCAGCGGACGCGGTGGGGCAGTTGCTCGCGCCACCGGACCATCTCGCTGAACGCGAATCTGTTGTTCCTGCCGCCCGGACTGGTGGATCAGGTCTTGGTTCACG
>CAZAAF010000764.1:0-1708 GCA_964482575.1 uncultured Verrucomicrobiota bacterium
CCTGTCCCGGGTATTGCCTGAGGAACTCCTCGAGTGCCGCGACGGAATTCGCCGCCTTCGCGTTCAGGAAAGGTGTGTCATCCGAGAGCAGATCGGTCAGTTGTTGCCGGGCTTGATCGGCGTGGCGTCCGTCGGGATGGATGGCCAGAAATTGACGGATGTCATCCGGGCGGTTGGTGGACTCAGCCTTTTCCCAGTGGATATCCTCGAGGGCCTCGCGCGCGTGTCCGGAGTGCAACCCGTCGGGGCGCAATTTCAAGTACGACGACAACGCTTTTTCGCTGCCCGTCTGCTGGGCCCGATACCAGGCCACCTCGGACCACCCGAGGCAAAGGAACAAGGCGAGCAAGACCAGCATCGCAGCGGCCTTGGCAACCCGTTGTATTCTTTTTTTGGTGGAGGATTCCATGAGGGCAAGGCAAAGCCGTCACAGCGTCCAAGCCAGCGCAAAGCGGTCGGCACGAACGATGCAAACCGTTCCGCTATCGCAACTCCAGTTGCCCGTGTCGGGGGCATGGACCCTGTTGTTTGGCACCTGGTTGTTTCTCGGTTGTTGGCGGGAAAACTGAAGTCCAAACACGGTCTCCTGGTTCGCAGGGGTCTCACCGGTGGTCGGCGTTCTTCTCATGGGTGGCCGGCCAACGACCGCGGCGCACCTCGCAAGGATCCAACCTCGCGAGGAAAAAAAGGTGGGGCGATACTCTGTCGAGCCTGCATTGGGGATGCGGCGGCTCGCCCCACCGTTGACAGGACCCGTCACCTCCATTCGCGCCGCGCCATGGATTTCAGGACGGGCGCTGTTTGCGGCCGGCCTGGTTTCCGGTCCGCGGGCGGGAAACCGGCTCAGTTACCCAGCCACAGGTGCATGAACTGGGACGGGCGTTTCGATTCCACCAAGCCGGGTCTCGGCCCCATCCAGAAACGGCGGCCCTGGCCGTCGTTGTCGTTCAAGGCGAAGTTGAACGCCAGCATCTTCCCGGCCGTCGGCGTCATGCCGAGCAACGACCACGGAACCGCCAGTTGGTAGAGGGTCTCCTTGCCCTCGCGCCGCACGTTGCACGGGAAGTCCACCGCCTTGCGTTGGGGATGGGTCATGAACAACCGCGGTCCCTGGGTGGTGAGCACGCAGCCGAGTTCCACGTCATTGTCGTCATAGCCGCCGGATTCGGACGCATCGTTCGCCGTGTCGAAGGCGATCAGGAGGCTGTCGCTCTTCTGGAAGGTGTCGAGGTCGCCGTCCGGCGCGCAATGCACATCATCGTGGGCGCGCACGGTGAGGTAAAAATGCCGGTCATCGTAACTCCACCAGGCCTCGGCGCTCAGGTCCTCCGGGCCGGTCCATCCCACGCCCGGGTCGGGCGGCATCACATGCCACCGGTCCGCCACCGTGGTGGAGGGTTTGCCCAGCGGGGCGAGCGGCCCGCCCAGCGTGAGGGTCCGGCGCGGGCACTGGCGCAGGTTGAGTTGCAGGGATTTCGTCGCCACCACGCGGTCCTTTTCCAGCACCTCGACCGGCACGGTTTTCCACCCGAGTTGGGTGACGTTGCACGGCAGTTCGAAAACGAGGTCGCCGTGCTGCTTCGACTCGAGCGGCTGTTCGGCCGAGGTTTTGCCGGCGATGCGCACGGACAGCGCAACCGGTTTCACCTGCCGGTTCGTGACGCGCGCGGCAAGATGATGGGTGGAGGTGAGATAAACCGATTCCACG
>CAZAAF010000765.1:0-795 GCA_964482575.1 uncultured Verrucomicrobiota bacterium
TAAAAAAAATCAACTCTCCGCGGGCGCGGCGAGCAGTTTGACGGCGGACGACGCCGCCCCCAGCACGCGCGCACGCTTCTCGTGGGTCGGCAACCGGACGCGAAACACCGTGCCTTTGCCGACTGCACTGTCCACATCGATGGCACCTCCATGTTGCTGGACGATCCGCCGCACGATCATCAGACCGAGGCCGGAGCCGCCCTGCTTGGTGCTTTCGTAAGGTTCAAAAATCCGGCCGATGAGATTCGGGGGAATCCCCTCGCCGGTATCCGTGACGCTCACGGTGACGTACTCCTCCGTCCGTTCCGTGGCGAGGGTCAGTTTCCCGCCCGGCTTCATGGCTTGCAGGGCGTTTTTGATGAGATTGATGAACACCTGCTTCATCTGGTCGTGATCCAGCCAGACGTGCGGCAGGCCGCGGGTCAGGTTGGCCTCGGCGGTGATGCCGGCGTTCTGGATTTCGGCAGCCATGAATTGGAGCGTTTCCTCCACCACGGCGTTCAACGAGGCTGGCTCCAGCCGGGCCGGGGTGGGGCGGGCCGCCTTCAGGAAGTTGGAGATGATCGAGTCCAGCCGCGCCACCTCCTCCTTGGCCACGCGCACGGATTCCTTGAGCGCCCCGCGCTTGTCGGCGGGAATCTGGCGCAACTCGCGGTCGAGCAACTGCAAATGGATGTGAAGCGAGTTCAGGGGGTTGCCGATCTCGTGGGCCACGCCGGCCGCCAGCAGGGAGATGGCTTCCGTGCGCTCCTGGGTGATGGCGTCGGCGGCCTTTTTGCGCGCCGCCGTCACGTC
>CAZAAF010000765.1:805-1701 GCA_964482575.1 uncultured Verrucomicrobiota bacterium
TCGGGCATCGCGCTCCAGGCGGTCCTCGACGCGCACGTCGCGCAGGATCAGCACCGCACCGCCGTCGGCGATGCTCAATGGCACGGCGTGCAGATGCAGGTAACGCTGGCGCGGATAGAAGACCTCGATTTCACGGCTGAAGGCGCGGGGCTTGCCGTTGCCCGTGGCATCCCATTTCAAGTCCGGCAGGTAGCGGCCGAGCGGCAGGCCCACCGAGGTGTCCAAGGGGACGCCCATCAACTCAGTGGCTGCGTGATTCAGGTAGGTGATCCGCCCGTCGGCATTGGTGACAATGACGCCTTCGTTGAGCGAATGAAACACCGCCTCCAGAAACCCCTTTTCATGGGCGAGCTGGCCGAAATAATCCTGAACTCGCTCGGTATCAAGCCAGTTCAGCTTTCCCAGCAATTTCTGTCGGAACTTGGGTTTCATTGTTACAACTCGTCACATGTGCCACCGCACGTTGTTGTGTCACACAACTGTAGCAATTCTGCTCACTTCTCCAAACACCTGCGGCCTTTTTAAGTTCGGTGTTTGCCTGCTCTCCTGGTTGCTGGACCTATACCACAGAGCGGGGGTGCCAGCAAGAGCTGTTTGGCGCGGAAAGGGGAGGGAGTCCTGCTCAAAAATCTCCAATGGTTTCACAGGGACCTCCCTCATTCGCCCGGTTCTTCCTGGCATGGATGACGAGGTTGCCACCCCGTCCGGGTCCGTTGCCGGCGACGCGGGCTTCGGCTTCTTCGCCACCGCATCCGTTTTTGGGTTCATACCTTGATTTACCTTGATTGGCGTTGATTTGGCGTTGTCTTAGCTTCATGAATCGCGATTGATCGTGGAGCCCTGCGCTCTCAAGGATGCTCCTGCCGTCTTCGGCCGGGCCCGGGCCCGGCCCGGGC
>CAZAAF010000766.1:0-1691 GCA_964482575.1 uncultured Verrucomicrobiota bacterium
GGACTGTGCATGAGGAATTCGATCCACGCAGCGGGTTCGCGGTCGTCGTGGTTCTGCAACGCGAGCTTCTCCATCGCGCCGACCAGCGGAGCCGCGGCGCCGAGCGTGACGACCGCGTAAGCGTCGGCGGCATACTCGCGGCGGCGGGAATAGGTGTTCACCAGCGGCATGGTGATCAGCGAGAAGAGGAAGAGGCAGAAGACCAAAAGCGGAAAGCCGGCGATGTCGGCCGCGTTGGCGATGCCTGCGGCGAAGGTCAATTTTTCGAGGACGAGGTGCAGTATCCAGAAGGCCAGCCCGGCAAGCGCGGTGCCGGCGATGAGCAGGCGCGTGAGGTCGTGATGGCGCTGGTGGCCGAGTTCGTGGGCGAGCACGGCGAGGATTTCGTCGGTGGTGTAGCCGGTGAGCAGGGTGTCGCCGAGGATGATGCGACGCGTGCGGCCGAGGACGGCGAGCGCGGCGTTGGCGGTCGCGGTTTTTTCGGCGAGGCCCCAGCGGAAGACGCCGGTGACCTTGAGGCCGGCACGTTGCGCGAAGTCGGTGACGCGCGCGACGAGGTCGGGGTTGTCGAGCGGTTCGAATTTGTGGAAGAGCGGCATGATGAGCACGGGCGCGACGGCGCTCAAGCCGACACTGAACACGACGTAGAAGGCGGTGGCGAACAGCCACCAACTGTCCGGCGCCCAGCGGAGCAACGCATAGAGGACTTCGAAGAAGACCAGCGCGAGGCCGAGTTCGAGTACGAGGCCCTTGGTGTAGTCCCAAAGCCAGCCGCCAAAGGTCTGGCGGCTCAAACCGTAGCGGTGTTCGAGCGCGTGCTCTTCGTAGAAGGACAGCGGGAAGGTGAACGCGGCGAAACCAAAGACGGCGGTCAACACGTAGAAGCCATTGGTCAGCGGCCACCAGGCGCCGCAGTGGGCACGCAGGCCGGCGGCGAGTTGCGCCGAGCCACCGGCGAAGTGGAACACCGCGAGCGCCAGTGCGGTCAGCAGCAAGCGCACGACGAAAAGCCGGTTGTGCAGGCTTTCGTACTCGCGCGCCTGCCGGGCGCGGTCGGCGGAGTCCGCGGGCG
This sequence comes from uncultured Verrucomicrobiota bacterium, assembly GCA_964482575.1. Lineage (GTDB taxonomy): Bacteria > Verrucomicrobiota > Verrucomicrobiia > CAIQCK01 > CAIQCK01 > CAIQCK01. Next base: position 1,073 of record CAZAAF010000766.1, read on the forward strand.
TCATGACTACGGGCTTTCGGTGAGGCCGAGCATGGTCAGGATGCGGTCGAGATCGTCGTTGTCGTAGAAGTCCACTTCGAGCGTGCCTTTGGTTTTCTTGCCATTGGCGAGCGTACGAACGGGCGTCAGGCGGACGCCGGTGCCGAAGTGGCGGTGCAGCCGGTCGGTCAGGTCGCGCAGGTAATCGGCGGGCAGGTCGCTTTTCTCGGCGCGCGGCTTGCGCGGCGCTTTTTTCAAGCGGTTGACGATGCGTTCGAGCGTGCGAACTGACATTCCCTCCTGCACAACGCGTACCGCGAGCAGTTCCTGTTCACGCGGAATTTCCAAGCCGAGCAAGACTTTGGCGTGGCCGGGCGCGATGCGGCCTTCGGAAACCAGGTGACGCACGGCCTCGGGCAGCTCCAATATACGCAGGGCGTTGGTTACCGAGGCGCGCGCCTTGCCGACGCGCTGCGCAATCTGCTCCTGCGTCAAGTTGAACGACTCGGCAAGTTGGCGATAGCCCTCGGCTTCCTCGATGACGTTGAGGTCCTCACGCTGGAGGTTTTCGATCAGCGCCATCTCCAGTGCCTGCTGGTCGCTGGCGGTGATGACGCGGACGGGAATTTCCTTGAGGCCG
>CAZAAF010000767.1:0-1684 GCA_964482575.1 uncultured Verrucomicrobiota bacterium
CCACGGACGCCACTCCTAGCCAGCCCGGAAACAACTGCCCTATCTGCTCTCGGATGACGCGCCTTTCCTGCAGGCCAGGGAAACCCAATCCGTCGCCGCCCTCGAGGTGTTCCAAAAAAAATACCCGGGCCATGTTCGCCAGGCGGACGCGGCCGCCCTCCGCGAACGGTTGATCGTAGCCCGGAACCTGAGCCTCGTCGCCCCCAGTCCCTACCAGGCCGCGCTCGACAAGGCCGTGAAGGACATCGCCGGCCTGCAACAGTCCGGGTTTCAAATCCCGACGGCGTTCCAATCCGAACTCAGCCAAACCCGGCCCGAAACCGACTGGAGAAACAGGAACATCCTGAGCCTGGACATCGAACAATCGGGCAACAGAACGCCCCACGTCCACGCGTCCACAATGGATCGCGCGCTGGTGTTCGCCGTGGCCGGTGGCACGCTCACCGCCGTCGAATCGGGTAACAACGGCATCTCCGTGCAGGTCAAGACGCCGGTGAGTATCCGCGGCGACAACGCCGTCCTGCTGGTGAAGTATGAGAATCTCTGCGCCGTCCGCAAGGACCTCGCGGACAACGACATCACGGGCGGCACCCGAAATGCCCGTTCCGTCATCGGGTTGTCGGGTGAACACGGGTATGACGTCCGGTTCGCTCTCCAGTTGCCCTCGGGTGAAATCCACCCGCTGCATCCCAGCGGCAACAGTTTCGTGGGCGTCGATGATCTTCCTCCCCCACTGGCTTCGTTCCTGAGGGAGTGCAACAAGCCGGTCTCCCCGTCCGGCCCGCCGCGCACGATCGGGATCACGGCCGCCAAGCCCGGCAACCAGGCGCTCCTCGCCAAGGTGGCCGCCGAATCCTCGAACGCGAACACCTCACGCGCCGCGGTGAACCAGCTCACCGATCCGTCGTATCTGGCGAGGGTCGCCGTCGAAGCCTCCTCCCCGGACGCCCGTACCGCCGCCGTGGAGAAACTCTCCCCCGGCCGCCAGGATGTGCTGGCCCGGATCGCCGTGAGCGACCGCGATCCGGCGGTGCGCCGCGCGAGCGTGAAGAAGCTGACGGACCCGGCCATGTTGTTGACGGTCGGCATGCAATCCAAGGACCCGGACGTCCGCCGCGCCGCGATGGACAAACTCTCGGACCAGGGTTCCCTGACAAAGGCTGGGAACACGCCGGGCGGATGGCTGGCGGTGGCCACGGTCACCATCGGCCGGGTGACGAACCAGGACTGGCTTTGCCAGTGGGCGGGGACGGCGGCCCAGGCCGCCATCCGTCAGGCAGCGGTGCGGGGCATTACCAACGAGAAGTTCCTTACGCAACAATTGAAGACGGAATCGTCGGCCTCCGTGCGTGCCACCATCATTGAGACGCTGCACGGCAACGAGGCCCTACGGAACGTCGCCCTCACCGCTTATCACGAAGCGGACCGGGTACTGGCCCTGGGCCGGTTGAAGACCGCGGCACCAGAGACGGCCTCGATGGTCACCACGGCCTTGGCCAACCTGGATCGCCAGACCCGGGCACTCGACAGCGAAACGGACGACACCCGGTTGACAACGCTGGTGCTCGAAGGCCCGTTCGATGTCCTGCAAACCGCCGCCGCCCGGCGGTTGAACAACGCCGTGTCGGTGGAAAACACGGTGGGGCGCGCCACCGATCGCGACGTGCAGAAAATCCTGCTGGAG
>CAZAAF010000768.1:0-1682 GCA_964482575.1 uncultured Verrucomicrobiota bacterium
TACTTCAGATCGTGCAGGCCCCAGTTGAAATGGATGACGGCCCACTTGCCGTTGCCAAGCCACTTCTCGAGTTTTTTCAGGCCGTTGCTGGTCGCGCCGCCGTTTTCCAGGACGCGGTGGACGTTGGCCTTGCCCTGAAGCCGTTCGCGCACGGGCAGGGTGTAGCCGACAGAGATGGAGTCGCCGATCAACAGCACGCGCGGGAGTTTGGGATCGTCGGTGATGGGGACAAAAGCGGGATCGATCTTTTTCGGTTTGGCAGGCGCGGCGGGTTTGGACGCATCCGCGGCGGAGGCGACGGCGAGACCGAGAATCAGGGTGGTGATGAGGATGAGTTGTTTCATGAAGGTCCTTTTGTGATTGCGGGGAGAGAATGACGGTACGAGAGTTCGGGCGCAAGCGTTTCGTTGGCTTGGCGCTGGCGTTGGCGTCACTGGCTCGCTACACTCGATTCGCCAACTGACGCCATGCTGGAAAAAGTCCGCCAAACGATTCAGGAACGACGGCTGCTCGTGCCCGGCGAGCGGGTGCTGGTCGGCGTGTCGGGCGGGCCGGATTCGGTGGCGCTGCTGGACGCGCTGGCGGCGCTGGCGCCGGAGTCCGGCTGGCGGCTGCACGTGGCGCATTTCAATCACCGGCTCCGCGGCGCGGAAAGCGATGGCGACGAGGCGTTCGTGCGCGAGTTGGCGGCCAGTTACGGCCTGCCGTTTACGGCGGGAAGCGGGGATGTCCGGGCTTTCGCGGCGGAGGCAAAACTCTCCATTGAAGACGCGGCGCGGCGGTTGCGGCACGGTTTTTTCCAGGAGACGGCCCGCACGCTGGGGCTGGAGAAACTGGCGCTCGGTCACAACGCCGATGACCAGGTGGAAACGCTGCTGCAACGGTTGTTGCGCGGCGCGGGCACGCGAGGTCTGGCGGCGATTCACACTTCGAACCGGCTGGGTTGTGTGACCATGGTGCGTCCGCTGCTCGACGTGTGGAAGACGGAAATCCTCGATTACGTCCGGCAGCGTGGCTTGAAGTTTCGCGAGGACTTGAGCAATCGCGACACGAGATTCCAGCGCAACAAGATTCGCCACGAACTGATTCCCGCGCTGGAGCGCGAGTACAATCCAGCGTTGAAGATGTTGTTGCACCAGACGGCTGAAATCCTCGCGGCGGAAGATGCGTGGATGGAGGCGGAGGCAGCGCGCGTTCTCAATGGCGGGAGACAGTCGAAGTCTCGTGCGAAGCTGCATCTGACGCGATTGTTGCGCGAACCGATGGCTGTGCAGCGGCGGGCGCTCTATGACTGGTTGCTCGCCAACGACGCGGGTGGTGCGGTGAACTTCGAGACCGTGGAAACCCTGCGACAGATGGCAGCAGGTGGATCACCGTCCAGAATGGGGTTGACGGATACCCTGCGCGTGGAGTTGACCCAGGAGCATCTGGTGCTGGAGAAAACGGAACGCCGGGGGCGGAAGACAAAAGGCGGAGGCCGGAGGGCGGAAGTTCTTGAGACAACCGAGTGGCAGCTCAAAGTGCCGGGGCTGACGATGATTCCGGCCTTGGGCATTACCGTCGAGGTGGAGTTGGTTGCTGGTGACCGCGTGCCCAAACCCGACGCAGTCCGGAATTCGAAATCCAGAATCCAAAATCCAAAAAGTCTGGAGGAGTGGTTTGATGCCGGTGCCCTGGGGGAA
>CAZAAF010000769.1:0-1668 GCA_964482575.1 uncultured Verrucomicrobiota bacterium
CGGCGCCCCATCCCAACCAGCACGGCGCCCAGGGGTGTTTGCGGCAGCCGTTCCAGCTTTCGCCGTCCCGACTTGTCCAGCAACATCTCCGCGGCACGCTCACGGTCACACCGCCCTGTGAGAAGGCACTCCAACACCCAATGCCCCCGGTCCGCATGACCTTCCTCAAAAGGAAGGACCGCCACATCACACGTCGCACGCAATCGCTCGCGCAACGGGCGCCGCGCGGCCACGACAACCGGAGCCATCGCCGCACCGCCCGCCGATGTTCCAGGCAACATATCCAGAGCCTTCAAACGGCAAATCCGGCCCAGGCCGGTGCGTTCTATCACCTCCAGGTCTTCCGCCGACAGGGAGGCGCCTTCAACCGCAGCCCCATCGTCAACCGGCCTTCCGAAGAATACATTCTGCCGGATACTGGCATCCAGCAGCGCAATGGACTGTGGCATCAACGAGAAAATGGCGGCGCGCTCCGCGCCAGTCATCGCGTCGAGAGAAGCCGGTCCGTAACGGATGGACCCCGCTTGGGGCTTCAAACGACCGAGCAGGAGTTTCAGGAGAGTGGACTTCCCCGAGCCGGCGCTTCCGACAATGGCGATCCATCGCCCGGGAGTGAAATCGGTGGTCACATCCATCAGGCCGCCTTGTTGGGCTCCATCGGGGTTTGTATACCGGCAGGTGACGTCCTGCAGGGCAATGGCCGACGCTGGCTTCGCGGAATCGGTTGCAACGGAACCACCGGCCGTCGCGTGTGACTCGTATTCCAGCAGGCGTTCCATGCTCACCCTGGCGATCTGGAAATCGAGCCGGAGGAAAACCAGTTCGGACGCCTCCTGAAACAACACCGGCAGGGCCCAGACCACCACGGGAACCAGCGCAACCGCGGCATGGGCCTCGGCGGTCTTGCGCATGTACACAACGACCAGGATCATCGCGACAAACGCCAGCACGTAGGCGATGACATTGGCCAGCCGCAGGCTGCTGTTGAGCCGGACATACTTCAGGAAGGTCCCGCTCCTTCCGGTCAGCAGGCGGGTGAACTGATGGCGGATCTCCTGGTAAAGGCACCCCACCTGGACCTCGGGTGCCGCGCGCAGGAAATCCTCGAATCGCGACTTGATGCGATCGTCCTGCTCCAGATAGTGCTCGTCCATCTCCTTCACGGGACGCGTGGCTCGCAACGTCCACAAAGCGCCTGCGACACACGCCACGGCCCCCAGGACGGCCAGACGCCAGTCCCGCAGGAAGAAGAACACGAGGTTGCCGGCCAGCAGCAACACGCTCCACCAGACCTTCATCCAATTGGACCGCCGGTCGCTGACCCGGCCGAGGTCCACCGCCAGCCGGTTCACCGTCTCGGCCGGCGAATGGCGGCTGAAGAACGCATCCTCCTTGTTCAGGAGATGCAGGAGAATCTCGGTTTCCAAATCGTCCCGGGAGCGGATGCCGAGCCGGCCGGTGGCGTACGTCTTCCAATACTCGACGCATCCGGAAACCAACCGGAGCGTAATGAAGAACGCCAGCGCCAGCATCGGCAAACCAAGACGGGACTTTTCCGAGAGTGTCGTCAGCAGGGCGGCGGCGCCGCCGCTGCCCGGGGCGTCTCCCCCACCCCCCAGCGACAGCGTGAGCAGGCCCAGCAGATCGTTCTGTGCGTAGGTCAGGGCC
>CAZAAF010000770.1:0-1666 GCA_964482575.1 uncultured Verrucomicrobiota bacterium
CCAGGGACGAGGCGACGCGTTGCGGGGTCGTGACGCAGATGGGGCAGCACGGCCACTCGAACGAGGGCTGCCGCCGCCTGTGCGAATACATCTGGGCCGGCGCCATCGGCCAGGTGCATGAAGTCCATTGCTGGACGTCGCGGTGCGACGGTTTGTTTGACGGGGACCACTCGCCCGCCCTGCCGCTGCCGGAAGGCATGGACTGGGAAGCGTGGATCGGCCCCGCGCCCTTCCGCAATTTCCACTCGGACCTGCATCCGCACGGCTGGCATCTCTGGCACGACTTCGGCAACGGCTCGGTCGGCAACATGGCCTGTCATCTCGTGGATCCGTCCTATTGGGCGCTCAAACTCAAGGCGCCGGTGGCGGTGGAGGTGGAGGACATGCACGGCGGCATCGGCCGGGTTTGGCCCATCCGCACCCGCATCCGCTGGGATTTCCCCGCGCGCGAAGGCATGGATCCCGTCAGCGTTCGTTTTTACGACGGACTGGCGGCGGACCGGCAATACAGCGAGCAGACGGTGGAGCGGCGCTGGCGAAACACCGCCAAACGCGAGTATCAAAATTTGCCACCGCTGCTGCTCGAGCTGGAGAAAAAGTACAAGCGGGATTTCGGTCGCAACGGCTCGCTGCTCGTGGGCGACAAGGGCATCATGACCATCGGCGAGTTCGGCGACGGATGCCGCATTGTGCCGGAGGAGGCGCATCGCGCCTTCCCGATGCCGGACAAACTCCTGCCGCGCATCAAGGGCTCGCATCAGTCTGATTTCTTCCGCGCCTGCCGCGGCGGCACGCCGGCCTGCGCGAACTTCGAGTATTCGGCGCCGCTGGCGGAGATTGCCCTGCTCGGCAACATCGCCATGCTCGCCGGTCTCAAGCAGCGCGTCGAATGGGATGGCGCCGCGATGCGTTGCACCAATCGCCCGGAACTCAACCGCTTCCTGAAGCCGGTCTATCGCGACGGATGGACCCTGTAATGCGTCACGCGCAAACAGGCGAAATGTCTTGTCGAAGGTTGCAGGCAAGTCCCGACCCGAACAGCGAGCCCAACAAGGAGAAAACCGCAGAAGCCCGGCGCACGAACATGACCTTGCCAGCGCGCGTGTGGCTTCATAAACTACCGGACCAATCACAGATATTCTCATCCTGACCATGAACATACTCATCTCTCATTCGTGTCGTGTTTTCCTGGCGGGCCTTGTGGTGCCCGTGGTGTGGTTGGGGGCGCTGTCCGGCCAGGCCCAGGAGAACTGGCCGCAGTTTCGTGGCCCGGAGGCGCGGGGAATCGCGCGCGGGATGAATCTGCCCGACCGCTGGTCCGCCACGGAGAACATCGCCTGGAAAACCGGGGTGCCGGGACGCGGCTGGTCGTCGCCGATCGTGTGGGGGAACCGGGTGTTCCTGACCACGGCGGTGAACAGCGGGACATTGGAGGAGCCGAAGAAGGGCCTCTACTTCGGTGGCAACCGCCCGGACGCGCCGAAGGTGCAGCAGGATTACCGGGTGATATGCCTGGATCTCGTCTCCGGAAAACAACTCTGGGAACAGTCCGTCCACCAGGGCCCGCCGCAGGGGCCGATTCATATCAAGAACAGTTTCGCCTCGGAAACGCCCGTCACCGACGGGGAGCGGGTGTATGCCTGTTTCGGCAATCTGGGTCTGTTCT
>CAZAAF010000771.1:0-1666 GCA_964482575.1 uncultured Verrucomicrobiota bacterium
CCGGCGGCATCACCCAGTTCACCGCGCCCCAGACGCAGACCTCGGCCGCGCCCCCGCCCCCGCCTCCGCCCCCGCCGGTGGAGAAGGAGCAGAAGAAGCCCGGCAAGACGGCGGAAGCCAAGAGCATGGCGGTCAAACCGAGGATGATTTCCACGCCCCTGCCCTCGGCCGCCATGACGATCCCCTCGCCGACACCGGTGCCTCAGATCGACATGAACAAGTCGCTGGCGCTGTTGCCCAAGAACGTCAAGGTCAACAGCATGTACGCCAACCGCATGAACAACCAGATGCGGAGCACCTCCATCGCCCGCTACGGCGGCGGGGCGACCAAGGCGGATCAACTGGAAGGCGGCGTGTACCGGGCGTTGAACTGGTTGCAGCAACATCAGAATGAAGACGGGTCCTGGGGCGCCGCGTACCGGCCGGCCATGACCGGCTTGTCCCTGCTGGCCATGCTCGCGCACGGCGAGACGCAGACCAGCAAGCAGTACGGCGAGACGGTCCAGAAGGGCGTGCAGTGGTTGATGGACGAGGGCCGCAAGAACAAGAACGTCTTTTCACCGCAGCATCCCGAGTATCAGCATGCCATCGCCACGTATGCCCTGGCGGAAGACTATGCCTTGACGCAGATCGGCGACCTGCTGACGGTGCTGGAGGGAGCCGTGGAGAAGATCATCAACTCGCAGGCCGACAGCGGCGCCTGGAACTACGGCTACAGCAAGACGGTCACGGACGAGCGCCCCTTCAGCGGCGACCTCTCCATCAGCGGCTGGAACATCCAGGCGCTCAAGGCGGCCAAGAACGCCGGCGTGCATGTGAAGGGGCTGGACGAGGCGATGCGCAAGGCGCTGGACTTCTGCCGGACGGTGTATGACGACAAGTCGCACCGGTTCGGGTACGCGAAGAAGGGTGGCGGTTCGGACGGCCTGATGGGCGTCGGCATTTTGAGCATGATGTTCCTGGGTGCGGGTGATTCCAAGGAAGCCCGCGGCGCGCTTCGCGAGGCCAGCACGCGGGTCAAGTGCGACTGGACCAAGGCGAACGAGGGCAGCAGTTACATCTGGTATTACATCACCCAGGCGATGTTCCAGGGCGGCGGCAGTTACTGGGTGGGATGGAACCGGGAATTCCGCGACACGCTCCTCAAGAACCAGATGGCGGATGGCCACTGGCCGGTGCCCGGCAGCAAGGAGGACGTCCCGGCGGCGGATTCCAAGTGGAAACAGGTTTCCAACCCGAAGGACAGTCCGGTGTATCACACGGCCATGTTGTGCATGATGCTGGAGGTGTACTACCGCTTCCTGCCGACCTTCAAGTAACCGGCTGACCCCCGCGGGCGCCTTCGATGTCCAGGAGGCCTGCGGTTTCGGATTGAAGCGCGCCGCTGCCAGACCTTAGAGTAACCACGTGGACTGGTTCCCTGAACTCATCGTTGCAATCGTTGCGTTTCTCGTCGGCTCGATACCCACGGGATACCTCGTCGCGCGCGCCTATGGCGTGGACATCCGCCAGGTCGGCAGCGGCAACATCGGCGCGACCAACGTGCTGCGCAGCGTCAATCGCTGGGCGGGCCGCGGGGTGTTCTTGGGCGACATGCTGAAGGGGTTCCTGCCCGTTTTCCTGGCGCCGTTGTGGCTGCCGCACCCGGAGCCTTCCGTCACCCAGG
>CAZAAF010000772.1:0-1658 GCA_964482575.1 uncultured Verrucomicrobiota bacterium
GACTGGCCGACACCCACCATGGCCGCTTCGTGGAAGATCACTTCCGCGCGCAAGGCCACTTTCTTGAATGCAGCCCTATCGGTGACATCACCCTTGACGTAACGCGCGCCTTTGTTGAGGTAGTCAGGCTTCTTGCGACCATGTACCTGCGGCTCAAAATTATCAAAGACCGTCACATCATGGCCGCGTTTGACCAGTTCGTCCGTCAGAAACGAACCAATGAAACCGGCTCCACCCGTAACCAAAACTTTCTTGCTCATTTGAATTGTTCGACTTCGTTTTCAGCCATTTCAGCCAACTGCCGCTGCAAACGCTCGTGCATGCGAATCAAGGCCGTCACTTCCGCCACGCCAATCCGCCTCAGGGGACCGGCCGCGCGCCGCTTGCGCCACTCACGAGGCAAATGCCGCAACGAGGCCAACGCACCACGGCACCGCACCCACATCTCTGCATTGCCTTTGATCGCCCACCAAAGCATCTGCGCCTGGCGGAGCGCCAGCGGAACCGCAAACCGCAACCACAAGGTCCACGGCAGGTTCTTGAATAACACCAGCAGGCGGTTCCGCCCACTCATGAACGCAACGGCATCATTCATCTTGCGGCCCGTCGCATAGCCCACATGGTAGGCAACCGCCTCCGGGACATAAAGGCATTTGTAACCGGCCCGTAACAATCGCCAGTTCAAGTCCACGTCTTCATGGTACGAAACGTAATCTTCGTCCGGCAACCCCACTTCCTCCAGTGCCGCACGCCGGTAAACCGCCGTGCACCCGGAGGGGCCGAACACCCATCGCGGCATGGGCAAATCCGGTCGGTAACGCATACCGCGCGCGATGTTCACCCCATCGCCGTTGGGCAAAAAACCATCGCCCAGAGAATAAATCCGGTCGGGGTGGTAATAATCAAGCGTCCGACAGGCCACTGACGCGATGTCACGATCGCCCCTCATGGCCGTCACACACCGTTCTAACCAATCCGGTTCCGCCCATGCATCGTTGTTGAAGAACACCACAAATTCGCCGCCCGACGCTCGAATGCCGAGATTCGTCGCCCGGGCAAACCCCAAGTTCTCCGGCTGGGCCAGGACCCGGACGCCGGGAAATGCCCTGCGCAGCCAATCCACGGAACCATCCGTGGAGCCATTATCCACAACCACAATCTCGACAGGCTGCAGCGTCTGCGCCAGCAAGGACCGCAGGCAACGATCCAGCCATTCACGGCCATTCCAGTTCGGAATGATGATGCTGGCAATGGGTTTCATGCGTACCAGAGATGGACAAGCGAGCTATGCGACAGTAACATCGTCTTTCGCAAGATGCAGACCACTCGTGAATCATCAACAGCCGACAAGGGGTCCTCCCCGAGGGCACCGCGCAGACGAAGGTCTCGTTTATTGTACCGGTTTATAACGAGGAACGAAACGTTATCGAGGTCATCCATCGACTCAAGAAGCTTCCCCTGACAAAGGAAATCATCGTGGTGGACGACGGCTCCTACGACTCCACGCCACAGTTGCTAAGACAATTTGATCGCGACCCGGAAGTGGTCATCCATCTGTCCCAACTGAATTTTGGCAAAGGCACTGCGGTGCGTGTCGGTCTTAAATACGTCACCGGCGACATTGTGGCGATTCAGGACGGCGATCTCGAGTACGACGT
>CAZAAF010000773.1:0-1650 GCA_964482575.1 uncultured Verrucomicrobiota bacterium
GGCAGCGCCTACAAGAACAAGGGCGTGCAGCTGTTGCTCGACGGCGTGCGCGAGGAACGGGCGTTCCTGATCCGGCTCGCGCACAACGCCGCCATCGACCTGATGCGGCGGCGCGGCACGCGCCAGAAGAATTACGACCAGCTCGCCGCCGAGTCGCTCCAGCTTTTCGAACCGGCGGCGGCGCCGGACGAACAGGCGTTTCGCGAGGCGCTGGCCACCGCGCTCGGCGAACTGCCGGCCGACCAGCGCGCCGTGGCCCACCTGAAGCTCTGGGAAGGCCTGACGTTCGAGGAGATCGCCGCCCGGCTCGACATCCCCCTCAACACTGCCGCCAGCCGGTATCGCTATGCCTTAGACAAATTGCGCGACCGGCTGCGTCCACTTTACGAGGAACTGAAATGAACCGCGACGACTTCGAGAAGAGACTGGAACGGCAGCCGATGCGCGCCGTGCCGCCTGAATGGCGGGCACAGATTCTGCGCGAAGCCACAGCAGCGGTCCCCGACCGCCGGAACACGGCCGGGAAGGAACGGCAGCCCGGGACCGCCGCGACAGCCTGGTGGCGTGAACTGCTCTGGCCGCGCCCGCTGGCGTGGGCCAGTCTGGCGGCCGCCTGGGTGGTCATCGCCATCCTCCACTCGGCCACGCCCGCCGCGCCGACGCTGGCCGCCCAGCCCACGGCGTCCTCGAGCGCGGTCCTCCAGCATTTCGCCGAGCAACGCCGCGAACTCGCCGGCCTGCTCGACACCGCCACCGGCCCCGAGGCTCCGCACACGACGAATCCTTCGGGGCCCCGCAGCCAGCTCGCCGTGCCGCCCGTCAACGCCTGACCTCAATTCCCTTGAAAGGAGAACACCATGAGTTCCCCCAACAAATCCAAGGCCGCCAAATGGTTTGGGCGGCTGCTTTTCGCGCTGGCCGCGCTGGTCACGCTCATCATCCTCTTCCGCGTGGAGGAAAACTGGCGCGGCGAACGGGATTGGACCGCCTACAAACAACAGATGGAATCGAAAGGCCGGAAGTTCGACCTCGCCGCCATTCTGCCGCCGCGCGTGCCCGACGACCAGAACTTCGCCATGACGCCGTTCCTGGCGCCCCTGTTCGATCTCAAGCCCGGCACCAACACGCCGCGCGACACCAACGCTTTCCAGCGGGCGAGCGACTTCGGGAAATCGCTGCCCAACGGTCCCCAACAACCCCGCGGAGGCTGGGACAGCCCCGTCGAAAAGACCGACCTGGTGGGCTGGCGCACCGCCTTCCTGAACCCGGACTCTGACAAGCCGCTCAAGGCGCAACGCCACACCGCCCAGGAGTACGCCGGCGCCGCTCCCGCCGTGTTGACCGCGCTGAAACCGTATGAAGCGGTCGTTGAAGAACTGCGCACCGCCAGCCGCCGGCCGCACGCGCATTTCAACATCAACTACACCATCGAGAACCCCGTCGCGATCACGCTCCCGCATTTGACCACGCTCCGCCGCGTGGCCCGCATTCTGGAACTCCGGGCCTCATCGGAACTGGCAATGGGCCGGACTCAGGAAGCCATGGACGAGATCCAGTTGATGTTCCGGCTCGCCGATTCCGTCCAGGACGAACCGATGTTGGTGTCCCACCTCGTGCGGATCTCCTGTTTGCATTGGACGACGCAGATCA
>CAZAAF010000774.1:0-1642 GCA_964482575.1 uncultured Verrucomicrobiota bacterium
ATCCGTCTGCCCTGGAAAGGTATAGAGCATGCGAGCGCAGTAGATCTAGATACTTTGGTAAATCAAGATAACGCCTCACAGTATGGTGAAGCTGTAACTTCGGACTCACACGAACGCTGTCGTCTTGTTTCATCGGTTACGCGCAAAGGTTTATTGAACGGACTTCAAATCTAAAAACACACCAAGCCATGCGCCCATTGCTGGTGGACAGTCTAGGGATGGTTTGCTGCTTTTCAAGGGTAAACAAGGGGGACGGGAGGCCGCCGAGTGGTGGGCGGCGGCCTCCTGTGGGTTGGTTCACAGGCCGAGGGTGGCTGTGGCGGTGTCGGGCCGGTCGGTCGTTGGCGATGAAATCAGAGATCAGAAGTCAGAGGTCAGAGGTCAGCCGGAAATGTAATAGCCACTAAAGAACGCACAGAACCCAAAGAAAACCTTTGCGATTTTTGCGTTCTCTGGCGGCTAAATCATCCTCCGATCTTGGAGTTCATGGCGCCTTGGCGGTTGAAAATCTTCCAAGGCCTGGAAAAACTGCGGGTGCCGGTTTCCAAGCTCTGGAAAAGATTCACCACAGAGGGCGCAGAGGGAAGAGGAGGACACAGAGGAAAACCTCCGTGAACCTCCGGCCGGACCCTGTGACCTCTGTGGTGAGTTCTTCACGCCGCCAATCTTGACTTAGCGGCTGTCGTCTGTTAAACGGCAGCGCGTTTTGCGCGTTCACATCGAAAGGAAAACCAAATGAATCTCACGCTTGCTGCCAATACAATCCGTGGTCTGGCGATGGATGGCGTCCAGAAGGCGAACTCCGGGCATCCGGGCATGCCGATGGGTTGCGCCGAGTACGCCAGCGTCCTCTGGCTGAAGTTCCTCAAGCACGATCCGGCGGATCCCAAGTGGGCCGACCGCGACCGCTTCGTCCTCTCGGCGGGGCACGGTTCGATGCTGCTCTATAGCCTACTGCATCTCTCCGGCTATCCGCTGCCGATCGAGCAGCTCCAGCAGTTCCGTCAGTTGGATTCGCTGACGCCGGGGCACCCGGAGTTTGGCCACACGGTGGGCGTGGAGACGACGACCGGGCCGCTGGGCGCGGGCTTGAGCAATGCGGTGGGCATGGCGCTCGCGGAGGCGATGCTCGCGGCGAAGTTCAACAAGGCCGGCCAGACCATCGTGGACCACTACACCTACGTCATCAGCGGCGATGGCTGCATGATGGAAGGCATCAGCCACGAGGCGTGCTCGCTGGCGGGGCATCTGGGCCTGAACAAGCTGATCGTGTTCTATGATTTCAACGAGATCACCATCGAGGGCAAGACCTCCCTCGCCTATAGCGATTGCCCGCGCAAGCGCTTCGAGGCCTATGGCTGGAATGTGCTGGAGATTGATGGTCACGACGCGGCGGCGTGCGAGGCCGCGCTGACGCAGGCGCGCGCCTCGCAGGACAAGCCGACGCTGATCATCGGGCACACGCATATCGGGCAGGGCAGCCCGAACAAGCGCGATACGCACAAGGCGCACGGCGAGCCGCTCGGCGTGGACGAGGTCAAGGCGACCAAGGCCGCGCTCGGGATGCCGGTGGACAAGGATTTCTGGGTGCCGGACGAGGTGCGCGCGATGTACGCCGCCCGCGCGGCCGAACTCGCCCAGG
>CAZAAF010000775.1:0-1639 GCA_964482575.1 uncultured Verrucomicrobiota bacterium
CGACCCCGGCATAACCCACGAAGGCAAAGTGGCGCAGGCCGCGACCCAGTAGATGCTCGGTCGCGATCCGGCTGATCGCATCGTTGTCCACACCGACAAACACGGCGCCAGCGACGCCACTGCGCACATGCCCCAACACGACCGCCGGCAGACCCGCGTTGCGCACCATCTTCACGTCGGCCGTATCCCGCAGGATGGCGCCGTCGAACCGCAACTGGCCGAGCGGGCGATCCAGTCCCTTCAGTCCCTCTGGCTGCCAATGAAACCGCCACGGACCAAACTGCTGGGCATAGTCAGCCACGCCAGCGATAAACTGGCGGCCTGACTCCCGGGACGACTCGATCATCAACAGCACGTCCCGACGCGTTGAACGCGGAGTTTCCCTTGCCGCGGTGGTTTCGGCCATCGCGGTTGGTTTTGCTTGAGCGTCCCTTTTCAAAGTTTTTCTTTCACGACCGGGCGGCTGGCCCAACGGCACGGAACGTAACCAACGGCGCAGAGAGTGAAGACGTATTTCACGTTTGTGCCTCTCGTTTTCTGATCGGTTCCAAGGCTTGGAAAACCGGACGGTTCATTTTTCCAAGCCTTGGAAAAATCGCCGAAAACTTTTCCAATCATTGGAAACTCACGCTCCACGCGACGGGGCCATTCGTCGGACGGTTCAACATCAGCTCGACGATCTCCTGCGACTTGGCGTTGGGCCGCAGCGTGGCCGTGCTCTTGACCGGCGCGAGGCCGGACTTGGCGAGGTCGGCTTCGATGATTTCGTCCGCCGTCGCGGCGACCGGCTTCTGCCCGTTGGTCGCGATGATGATCCGGTAGGGCTCGCCGCCGACCACGTTGGCGACGCCGTGCAGCACGCGCTGCTTCGCGTCCCAGTCGCAGCCCGTCAGGTCAACGAGGCCCTGCATCACGTGACGGTCGGTCGCGATAAATTGCGGGTGCTCGGTGGCCTCGTGGATGGCGAGCATCCGCGCCTCGCCGGGGCGCAGCGCCTGCTCGAACTTCCGGCTGCCGGGGCATTTACCGACGAAGCTGTCGTTCCAGAAATCGTAGACGAAATAATTCTTCGCGGCGTCGAGCCCGAGCGCGCCCTCCGCGGTATCGCCGGCGAAGTCCACGGCGAGGACTGCGCTGTTGGTGGCATCGGTGTTGTAGAGCGTGAGCTGGTGCCACTGCGGATGCACCTTGAAGTCGTAGATGCGCGGGATAGCGCTGGTGAACGCGTCCACCGGCCGCGCGCTCTGACGCTGGGCGTGGAACGGATAGATGCGCGAGAGGTCGAAGAGCTGGTTGGTCGTCATCCGCCCGAAGCTTGGCACGACGATCAGCGAGCCGGAGACGACATAGGACATCGTCAGCATTGCGCGTTCGCCATCGCGGTTGGCGGGCACGGCGTGGAACGGATTTTTGCCGTCCATGTCGTAGTTCAGGATCGTGCGGTTCTTGTACCAGCGCAGGCCGACGCGCGCGGTCATGTCGGGATTCAGATTGTCGGTGTCGCCCTCGGTGCGCTGCGAGGTGGCGAGGCCGAGCGTGACGTCGGAGCCGCGCGAAAGCGCGCGCTCGTGCAAATAGCAGTCGGGGCCGAGACCCTCCTGCGCGAGCCGGAAGATGTTCCGATAGTGCATCGCGGTGG
>CAZAAF010000776.1:0-589 GCA_964482575.1 uncultured Verrucomicrobiota bacterium
TCACACCCTACGCCATATCGTCCCAGCCAGCAACCACTCCCTCAGGCTGGTTCGGGGGGACACGATCCCGATGGGTTTGGCCAAACAACGACCCTGGCGGTTATGCATCCAGGAAGGCGCTTAAGTGCCCGGGAGATTCTTGGGCAGGATGGCGTAGAAAGTGGTCCCCTCCTCCTCGCTGCTCGTGAACCCCGCCCGGCCTTTGAGATACCGCTCGGTGAGCAACTTGATACTGTACGTTCCCAGGCCATGGCCGGTGCCCTTGGTGGAGAACGACCGGTTGAAAATCTGGAGCTGGATGTTGGCCGGCATGAAGGTCGGGTTGTGAACCCAGAACCGGAGGTGGATCCCCTCCAACCCGCACCCGACCGTGATCACCTGGTTGGCCTGGACCGCTTCGAGCGCATTCTTCACCATGTTGCCCAGGACCCGCCACAACAACTGCGGATCACTGGTGAACTCCTGCGACACAGTCCCGGGATCCACGCGCAGGCTGCGGCCCCGGGCCACCGGATGATCCGCAAACATCCGGATCACGCTGTCCAGGACCTCCCGGGTGTTCAACGGCAGGGGGCTGACGGGCAAATCG
>CAZAAF010000776.1:599-1638 GCA_964482575.1 uncultured Verrucomicrobiota bacterium
CTCCCGCAGCGCCGGCAGCTGGATGTTGACGACATTCAGGCGATAGTAGAGGTCTTCACGGAAGCGCCCCGCCGCCACCTCGGCCGCCACGAGATCCCGCTGGGCCACGATCTCCTCCAGGACGTGGCGCACGTTGACGCCCAGCGAATGGATCTGCTCACGCAAGGCGGCCGGCGCATCCCGTTGCATCAACCGGACGCTCCCCTCCAACCCGCCCGCGGAATTGATGACATCGTGGAAAAAAATCCGCTCCAGCGCCTGCCGGCGTTTTTCGTGGCTGATATCCGCAATCGCCGCCAGGGAATACCTCTCGCCTTCGATCGTCAGCGGGGTGCAGGCCACCAGCAGGTCCATGGCCTGCTGCTCCGCGTTGAGGACACGGATCATGCGGCATTCCTGGCAATCCTTCCGGCCCCCGAGGCTGGTCAGGATGCTCCGGACCGCGCCGCACTCCTGGCAAAAACTCGTGGTGCCGCAACCGCCGGTGGCGGGGTCGGGATGCACGCACCCCAGGGCTTCGCCGGGCCGCAGGCCCAACAACCCCTTCAATTCCGCGTCCGGCACCAGCTCCTGCACGTTCTTGCTGGCGAAGACAATCTGCCGCTGCGGGTTCAGGATGAGAACGTAGTTCAAGACCGAGTTGAGCATCTCGGCCACCAGCGGCTGGCGGGCCACCACCGCGGCCTGCTGGCGGATGGTCTCGGTCGACGCCCTGGCCGCAGAGGCGAATTCGGTTGCCCGGGGAATTGTTTGTGCTGTGTTCATGCGTGTCTCCTCACCCGAATCACAACCACCACCCCTCTACTCTACTCCCAACGGGCCGCGGGCTCAACCATGAAACACCGTGTTGGAGGCCTCAGGGGTTGGCCACACAAACCAGATGGTCCGTGCCGCGGAGCAGCAGGCGGCCGCCCATCGGCACCGGCGAGCCGATCATCTGTTCGCCCATGACATTTTCGGACAGCACCTTGAACGCTCCGTCGATGCTCGCGACAAACGCCACGCCATCCTCGCGCACAGCGTAGAGTTTGCCATCGGC
>CAZAAF010000777.1:0-1635 GCA_964482575.1 uncultured Verrucomicrobiota bacterium
TGGATGTGTCGATGCAGCGACACGGAGTTGAACTGCGTCAGGACGTAAATCCGCTTCAGGCCGGAATTGATGCAGTTGCTCACCGGCACGTCCACCAGGCGGTAGTTGCCCGCAATCGGCACAGCCGGTTTGGCGCGTTCCTTGGTGAGAGGATAAAGCCGCTGCCCCTGGCCACCCCCCATGATGACGGAAAGGACATTCTTGCTGGCGTAATATCGTGTTTGAGGTCGCATGGCGATTTTGTCTCGCAGGAATCTATTCCCTAGTATATCTGTCATTCGTTGGTTAGCAATCTTTGGTTTCCATCGACGTCGAGATTTTTATGTGCGGCATTGTCGGATATATCGGCCAACGGGCCGCCGAACCCCTGCTCCTGGAGGGGTTGCGGCGGCTGGAATACCGTGGCTACGACTCGGCAGGCATGAGCCTGCTCGACGGCGGCCAGTTGCGCACGGTCAAGCGCGTCGGCAAGATCCATGAAGGCCTGGCGGCGGCGCTGGCCGACACGCCCCTGCCCGGCTCCATCGGCATCTGCCACACGCGCTGGGCCACGCACGGCCCGCCCAGCGACGCCAACGCCCATCCCCACGCCGACCGGTCCGGCCGGCTCGCGCTGGTGCACAATGGCGTGATCGAGAACTACGCCTCGCTCCGGCAGCACCTCATCCAACTCGGCCACACGTTCCGTTCTGAAACCGACAGCGAGGTCCTGGCACAGTTGATCGGACATTATTACGAGCAGACGCCCGCCACGGACGGGGAGGCGCGCCTCGTAAACGCCGTCCGCCGCGCGCTCGGCGATGTCACCGGCACGTACGGCATCGCCGTGATCCATCAGGACCATCCGCACCTGTTGGTCGGCGCGCGCCGGGGCTCGCCGCTGGTGCTCGGCGTCGGCAAGGGCGAGAACTTCCTCGCCAGCGACGTCAATGCCATCGTCGCCCACACCCGCGACGTGGTGTATCTCAACGACTTCGACGTGGTCGCCATCACCCCCGACCAGTTCACGATCAACAGCCTCACCACCGGCGCGGTCAGCCGCCAGATCAGCCGCGTCGATTGGAGCGCCGACGCCGCCGAGAAAGGCGACTTTGCGCATTTCATGCTGAAGGAGATTCACGAGCAGCCGCAAGCCGTCCAGAATGCCCTGCGCGGCCGCATCCATCGTGAGGAATCCACCTCCTGCTTCGGCGGCCTCAACATGACCGCGAGCCAGTTGCGCGACGTGGACCGCGTCATCTTCTGCGCGTGCGGCACGGCGTGGCACGCCGGGCTGGTCGGCGAGTACCTGTTCGAGGAACTGGCCCGCCTGCCCGCCGAGGTTGAATACGCCTCCGAGTTCCGTTACCGCAACCCGCCGGTGGACAAAGGCACGCTGGTCTTCGTCATCAGCCAGAGCGGCGAGACGGCCGACACGCTCGCCGCCTTGCGCGAGAGCCAGCGCAAGGGGCACAAGACCCTCGCCATCGTCAACGTCGTTGGCTCCACCATCGCCCGCGAGGCGGACGGTGGCGTGTATATGCACGCCGGCCCGGAGGTCGGCGTCGCGGCCACGAAGAGCTTCGTCTCCCAGCTCACCGTGCTGGCGCTGCTGGCGCTGCACATGGGCCGGCTCCGCCACCTCTCGGAGGCCCG
>CAZAAF010000778.1:0-1633 GCA_964482575.1 uncultured Verrucomicrobiota bacterium
CGAGTCGAGGTTCTTTGCAAGATATTCGACCACGGCGGACGCGGAGGGGAATCGCACGGCGTAGCGACGGCCCTCGGAGTCCTTCACCGGGTCCAGCTTGTGATTTGGGAAATGCCACGCGATGACGAACGTCGCCTGCGCGGTGGCGCCCGGCTCCAGGGTCATCTTCTGCGCCAGCGCGCCGATGAGCTTCTGGCCGAATGGTTTCGCGGCGGTGGCGGAATCGTCCGGGGCCGTGGAGAGCGCCAGGGCCGCCGGGTCGCCCTCGGCGAGGGCCGCGTGGGCTGTGGCACCCACGTCGAGACACGCCAGCGCCATCGTGCCGAAATCGCCGCGCTTCTACAGCGGGCCGAGCGCGACCGGTTCGTCGGTGAACACAATCTGGTCCACGCCGATGTTGCCCCACGGTCCCTTCTGCTCGTCCACAATCTCCAGATGCGCGGTCTGCCCGGCGAACGCGCGCACGTCAAACACCTCGGCCCGCATCCGGTTGTCGTTCTTGCCGGTGGCGGTGCGGACGACCTTGTCCCCGATGACGAGGTTGACGCAGGTCTTGCCGGGGTGGTTGCCGCCGCTGATGAAGAAACGGATGAAGTGCCGTCCGATCGTGAACTCATGGCTCGTGAGCCGGCCGACGGCGTTGTCGCGCTCGCCGACGCCGCGGCCCGGCGCACTGGCGTGGGAATTGGCCACGCGGCTTCCGGTGCCGCCGACCTGGCCCTGGTATTCGTAAATGTTCTTCCGTTCCACGGGACCGGTGCCGAACGCCGTGCCGGTCACGGTCCAGCCCTCGTAGGTCGGCTTTTCGAAATCCTCGAAGACGATGTCGGACCGGTGTTCACCCGCGCGTCCCGGCGTGGCCGCGGCGGACCCTTCGATCATCGCCAGCCGCTCGCCGCGCCGGACGCGGTTGCGGTGCTCGCCTTCGTTCGGTCGCCCGGTGTGGAAACAGACGGCGTTTTCCAGCCAGCCGGCCAGCTCGACGTCGACCTTGTCGCGACCGGTGTTTTTCAGCGTGAACTGCATCACGGTTGCGGGCAGGGCGGAGTCGTCGGGATTGAGCGGGATGAACGGCGAGAACGCCTCCAGCGAAACGCTCACCGGCGATTCCGGGTCGCGGTACTCGACGAACCCGATGGGATACTCGCCGCAGAAACTCACGTCCTTCCACCCGGCGGCGTCGAGCGTGCGCACCTGCGATTTGCCGCCGCCGGTGATCTTGAGCGCGAACCCCTGCGCGATGGGCGACTTTGCATCCAGCGGCTTGGCGTAATGTCCCGCCCCGGTGCTGGCGTGCTTGTTGAAGATGTCCCAGTGCCAGAGATGGCCGTCGCCGCCGAGATAGAGCTGGCCGGTGCAGATGCCGCCGACCGGCATGCCGATCTTTTCCAGGTCGGCGCCGCGATAGACCTCGCGTTTGCCGCGCGCGGTCAGCGATTTCACCCACGCCGCGCTCAACTTTTTGTCGACGGGCACCAGTTTCTCGAAATCCTCCCGCGTGAACGGTCCGGCCATCGCGCTTCGCCGCGCGCCGACGGCCATCGCCGCGCTCCAGCCGAGGATCTTCAGCGTGTCCCGCCGGGTCCATCCGCCGCAACAACCGGGCGAGGAGCAGGACAGGGACGCGTCGTCG
>CAZAAF010000779.1:0-1623 GCA_964482575.1 uncultured Verrucomicrobiota bacterium
ATGTCCCGCTCCGGCTCCGTCAGGGCGTGCACAGGCTGCGCCAGCATGGAACACGTGATGACAACCCACAGGAATCCCCGGGAAACGGTGCGTGGTCGGAATCTCCTCATGTCAGTAGTTAAGCCCTTTCCCCAGTGAAACGCGAGCAAAGAGATGCGCCGACCAGGACGCATCCGCTGACGTGGATGTCCTGAAAGAATGGAGCGGGGAGCCGGGACTGGATGCAGGCTGGGAACACAAAGCGAGCTGCAATCCACAACCGCTCTGCTATATAATCGAGCCCATGAAGAACGGTCTTGTTGCCGCAGGCTTGGTGTCCATCCTGATCGGGATGTCCGCCCTGGTCCACGCGGATGGAAACATTGAACAAACCCTACAGGATTACACCAATATGCTCGAGGTGAATCCGAACGACGCCCAGATCTGGTGGATGCGGGGAAATGCCTACTGGGAACAAGGCAATCTGGAACGCGCCCTTCAGGATTACAATCAAGCCATCCAGGTGGATCCCAACTACGCGCTGGCCTATCTGGGCCGGGGCAATGTGTATGTCCGGCAGGGCGCCTACGATCAAGCGGTACAGGACTACAATTCCGCCATTGAGATCGAACCCAATTTCATCGGCACCTACAACAACCGTGCGGTTGCGTATCGGGAGCAAGGCAAGCTGGATCAATCTCTGGATGACCTCAATCTGGCCATTGCTTTGAAACCGGACTTCGCCGAGGCCTATTACAACCGCGGACTCACCTATCGCGACAAGGACATGCGCGATCAAGCCCTCCAGGATTTTCGCCGCGCCGTCGAGTTGAACCCGGCCCTTGAGAAATCAGTCCAGGAACAAAGCGCGGCCAAGGTTACCGGCCAACGCGATGGCACCTCCGCCTCCAAGAAGGCTCATGCGATGGGATTGACGTCAAGTTCCATCAAGGCGAGCGGCAATCGACACCTCACACACCGCAAAGTCACCCCCAAAAAAACCACGAATCAAAACGCCAGTTCTGTCCAATCTCAAACCACCCAACCTGCGGCGATTTCATTTCTCCATCGCACACCCACGTCCCTGCTCCTGTGGCTGATGGGAACTGCGGCGGGGATCATTCTCATGGTCGTCCTGCGCCGCCGACGCGTACGTGCCTGACTGGGTCCATTTCCCCGCCCTGCACACGGGCTTGTCTGGATGAAAACCCAATCCCGGATTGGCCGGCAACCAGCGCGCCCACGGGCGATCTAATCCGGCTCTTGCGGACGATAAAGTCTCTGACCGCGTTACTGGGCGGCCTCGCACTCAGCCACCTTCTCGCCGTAGAAATCGTCTGTCAGCAATCCTTCCTCGAAGAGCAGCTTGAGTTCGCGCACACGTCCCACGACCTGGTTTTTGGTAAACCGTTGGTTTTTTGCCTTCAACGTCTCGGCAGCCGCCTTGGCCTTGGCCAGAAGTTCCGGTGTCAGTTCGCGCGGTGTGCGCTTGACTGGGGGCACCACCGCGGAATCGAAGACCATCACCTTGAGGCCTTGGGCGGGAACCAGATGCCGCCACAAGAAAGCCTGCATCTTGTCTTCCGCAGGCACGGCATCATGCACAATCTCTTTTCCGTCAATGGTCGCGCGCCCCTCGATAAC
>CAZAAF010000780.1:0-1623 GCA_964482575.1 uncultured Verrucomicrobiota bacterium
GTTGTATGCAAGACATCTTCTTCGGCGATCAACCTTTTCGCGCAGGTTTCCAACCTGCTGTACCGTGGATTTCCAATCCGCAGACGGCTTAACCGCCTTGCACTTTCTGGTGCTGACGGTTGGCCGGCTGGAAGCCGGCGATACAGCAGGTTGGAAACCTGCGCTACGGTGTGCGCGCCGCGTTCCATCGGTTATGCGACCCTCGCGAATAAACTGGATCGCTTGGCCCCGCGATGTCTGTTAATTTCGCGCCCGCGACCATGAGCACCAAACCCCGCGTCTGCATCACCGATTTCATCACCGACGACCTCGCGGTCGAAAAACAAATCCTGGGCGACCTCGCGGAGGTCTGTGCGCTGGGCGCCGAAAGCGAGCCGCAACTCGAAGGGCGGGTCGAGGACGCCGCGTGCATCATGATGTATCACTTCGTGACCCTCGGCGCGGCGACGATCGGGTGGTTGCGCCAGTGCAAGCTGATCGTCCGTTGCGGCGTGGGCATTGACAATGTGGACTGGGCCGCCGCGCGCCGGCGGGATATCCCCGTCTGCAACATCCCCGATTACGGCACCGAGGACGTGGCCGACACGGCCATGGCCATGATGATGACGCTGACGCGCGGCACCCACCTGATGAACTCGCGGCTGCGTTCGTCCCGCGGCGTCTGGAATTACACGCAGGCGGCGCCGGTGCGGCGGCTGCGCGGGCGGGTGTTTGCGGTAATCGGCATGGGCCGCATCGGCACCGCCGCCAGCGTCCGTGCCAAGGCGTTCGGCATGGATGTCGTGTTCTACGATCCCTACGTCCCCGATGGATGGGACCGCGCGCACGGCGTCCGCCGCGCTGAGACGCTGGATGAACTGCTGGCCCAGGCGCACGTCCTGAGCATCCACTGCCCCGCCACGCCGGAAACCACCCGCATGATCCGGGCGGAGCAGATCGCGCGCATGCCGCGCGGCTCGTTCCTGATCAACACCGCGCGCGGGGTCATCGTGGACACGTCGGCGGTGCCGCCCGCCATCCGCTCGGGACAACTGGCGGGCGCGGGGCTGGACGTGCTGCCGGTGGAACCGCCGCCCGTGAACGACCCGCTGATCGCCGCCTGGCGCAACCCGGACGATCCGTGCCACGACCGTGTGGTGATCTCGCCGCACGCGGCGTTCTACTGCGAGGAAGGGCTGATGGACATCCGCGTCAAAGCCTCGCACGCCTGCCGCAAAGCGCTAGTGGGCCAGCCGCTGCGTAATGTGGTGAATTGATGCGGCAGCGGTGAATAAACCTGATTTCGAACGGGAGCTGATCCTCGATCAGCAACACCGCTGTCCGATGAGGTGGGGCGAGACTCCGTCGAGCCTTCACTCGCGAGAATGTGTCTCCGTCAAAAGGAGGCTCGACAGAGTCTCGCCCCACCATTCAATATTCTCGGAAGGCAGCGAAGCTTTCCGGGAAAATGACTACGCCATCGCCAGCGCCACGGCGCCCATGACGCCGGCATCGTAACGCAACTGCGCGGGTTCGATGCGGATGTGCGCGGCGGCTTCGGCCAGACAGAAACGCGGCACGGCGCGGCGCAACGGCTCCAGATAGAGCTGTGCGGGGGCCTGTGACAGGCCGCCGCCGATGATG
>CAZAAF010000781.1:0-1613 GCA_964482575.1 uncultured Verrucomicrobiota bacterium
CTGGGCGGGGGGGCGAAACTGGATCAACCCCGCCACGCTGGCGGGCCGTCACAACCTGGCCGCGGCCTTGTTGAAGAGCGACGGGGCCTTCGGCGGCAAGCTCAACCCGGCGGCCGTGGCCGCCCGGCATGCCCGGCCCGGCGACGGCGCGAAGTTTTTCCGCGACCTGTTCCTGCAGGACGGGGCCGGCGGCATCCCCGCCGGCGATGGGCGCGACCCGGACGCCGAGGCACGACGCGCGGCCGGTGCCGGGATTGGATCGCCGGAATTTCAACTCGCCTGACCGATGGAGCCGACCATGTCCCACACCCGACGCGATTTCCTGAAGACCACGCTTCGCACAACCGCGCTGGTGTCGTTCGCGGCGAGTACGCCGCGGTTCCTGACACGCACGGCGGTGGCGGCGGCCTCGCCGCGGCGCGAGAGCGACACCGTGCTGGTGATGCTCCAGCTCTCCGGCGGCAACGACGGCCTGAACACCGTCATCCCTTTCACGGACGACGCCTATTTCCGGGCGCGCCCCACGCTGAGCCAGGTCGCCGCCAAGGCGCACCGGCTGGACGCGCACCGGGCGCTGCACCCGCGCATGGGCGCGCTGGCGGGATTGTACAAGGACGGCGGCGTTGCCCTCGTGCAGGGCGTCGGTTACCCGGACCAGAACCGCAATCACCCCGACGGCATGCGCGTCTGGCAGACGGCCCAGCCCAAGTCGCCCGATGCCCAGACCGGCTGGCTCGGGCGCGCCGCGGACCGCCTCTGGAATCCCGCCGAAGGCAATCTCCCGGCAGTGTTCGTGGGCGCAATTGCCCAGCCATTCGGCTCGAACGCCGAACAGGTGATTGTCCCGTCCATCCGGTCGCCGCGCGATTTGATCGGCCCGCCGCCGCCGGTGCAGGCGTCTCCCGCCGGCCCGGAGGCGTCGCTGCTGGATTTCGTGCGGCGCGAAACCGTGCGCGTCGAAGCCCAGAGCCGCCGCCTGGAGAAGGTGCTGGCCGCGTCCGGGGGCGCGGACGGTTATCCGCCGTTCACGCTCGCGTCCGAGTTGCACACCATCGCCCAGCTCCTGCGGGCCGACCTCGGCATCCGCATTTTCTACACCGAGCTGGGCGGCGGCAATATCGGCGGCTTCGACAACCATGCCGGCCAGATCGGGAATCACTGTTCGCTGCTGCACCAGCTTTCGGAGTCCATCACGGCCTTCATGCGCGACCTCCAGCGCGACAAGCTGGCCGACCGCGTGGTGTTGATGACGTTCTCGGAGTTCGGCCGCACCGTGCACGAGAACGGGCGGCGCGGCACGGATCATGGTCTGGCGGCGCCGGTGCTGGTCGCGGGCGGCCGGGTGAAGGGCGGGTTGGTGGGCGCACATCCCAGCCTGACCGACCTGGACAAGGAAGGCCTGAAGTTCCACACGGATTTCCGGCAGCTTTATGCGACGGTGCTGGACCGCTGGCTCGGCCTCGAGAGTCCGGGCGTGCTGGGCGGGACGTTTGCGCCGGTGGATTTGTTCTCCGCCTAGCGAAGGGTGAACGCCGGGGCGAGGGGCTGCGGGGCGTTGCGACGGATGACATCAGGATTGCGACCCGGAGAAATCGCAGGCAGGATGGACATGA
>CAZAAF010000782.1:0-1586 GCA_964482575.1 uncultured Verrucomicrobiota bacterium
CGACCGTCTCTATCTCCGCGGACAGAAGATCGTTGCAATAGACAAGTCGCATCCTCACCTCCTCCATCCTGGACCCGTGCATAAAATGCCGGACGAGGGCGGATCCGGGATTGGGGCCGGAGGTTGGGGCTTTCCAATCGCTCTTGAAAAACGGTTTGACGGCCAGGCACACCTCCCAGGAGGGATCCGAGTGCGGATGCGTGTCCACATCCACCACGGGCTCCCCGTATCGGGCCACGAGTTCCCCCCGGAGTTTCCGGAACTGGGAGAGCGGGGGCTGATCGCGGTACACCGGGAAGTCCACAAACCCGTGACAAAACCTGTTGTTGACGAAACACAAGTGCCACCAGGAAACCGGCCGCCCCATGTAACGCCCTCCCCGGAAATTAAGGTGTGAAATGACACCGTTATCCTGTCTCTCGAACACCCGATGCGGGTCCGCAAGAACGACCTTCTTCGCTTCCTCCATGGAGGCACCCCAGCGAACGCCGAGGAAATCATCCAGTGTGGCCGCGGACGATGGCGTTGCACGGCAACACAAGCAGAGGATGAACAGGAGACTGAAGGCGCCCGGTGTTTTCATGAGGGTCAAAAATCAAATCCCCGACGGTCCACCTTGGGTTTCGGCGGTGGCCCCTTGGTGGAGGCGTAATCCACGACAATGACCTTGTAGAGGTTCAGGCCCGGCAGTTTCACGACCAGGGAATGCTCGCCCCGGTTCCATTCGAGCTTCACAGGACCGGCGGCATCGGGGTCGAGCATGGTGATGCCGCGCGGTTTCAAATCCTGCGGGACGGGCAGGCGGAGGGTGATGTTCCCGATCGGTGCGGGCGGCGGCGCGCCAACCCCGAGCGGCACGTTGTAGTTGACGAGGTGGTAACAGATGCGCGTGTCCCACGTCTCCGGATCGCGACGGGTGAAGGCGTTGACGAACACGTTCTTCAATTCCGGCCTCTCGTCCTCGTCGAACACCGAGCCGTTGATGTGAACATAGTTGGAGAGCCACTGCGGCACGGCATCGGGCGCCGCCAGCGAGGCCATCCGCATCACCAACCCGCGGGCCTGGCCGCGCGACTTGGCCAGCGCCACGAGCGGCGAATTCTCCGGGTGTTCGCCCACCAGCAGCACGCTGCCGCCGTCGCGCACCCAGTCGGCAATGATGTCGAGCCGCTTCGGCTCGGCGCGGGTGATCTCCGGCACCACCAGCGCGGGATAGCGGCGGAGGAAGTTGTTGGTGACGAAACTTTCCTCGGTGACGTAATCGAACGGCACGTGCGCGGCGAGCAACTGGCCGCCGACCTGCTCCGCCGCGGCGACGTGCTTCTTGTTGCCGGCGAGTTTCTGTTCGCTCCAGAAGAGCACGCCGATGGCCGCAAACGAATCGTTGCTGCGGTAGAGATCGGCGTTGCGCTCGTAGAAGCCGCGCCATTGTTTCAACACGGCCGGGCCGTCGCGAAGTTTCGGCGGGATGAGAAAGCCGCCGCCGCTGCCGAACGCCGCCATCTCGGCACACCCCAGCGCCGCGCTGAACCGGTTCATCTCGTACGGCGGCTGCGACTTCGGGTACCCGCTGCTCGTGAGGATGA
>CAZAAF010000783.1:0-1585 GCA_964482575.1 uncultured Verrucomicrobiota bacterium
TCCATGCCCTCGCACATGCTGCGCTGGTTCGACCATTACCTCAAGGGCATGGACAACAGCGTGAACCGGGACCCCGCCGTCCGCTACTACGTCATGGGCGCCGTGGGCGAACCCGGCGCGCCCGGCAACGTCTGGCGCACGGCCACAGACTGGCCCGTGCCCGCGCAGGAGACCGCCTATTATCTGCACGAGGGCGGACAACTCGACACGGTGAAGCCGGCCGAAACAAGCTCCGCCACGAGTTACGAAAGCGACCCGCGCCATCCGATGGAGATTCCGTTCACCGCGTTTCCCGGCGCGCGCGACGCGCGGAAGTTCGAGGCACAAAAGGAGGTGCGCACGTTCACCACCGCTCCGCTCGCCGCGCCCGTGGAATGGACCGGCAAGGTGCGCGCGGAGCTGGATGTCGCCTCCACGGCGAAGGACACCGATTTCATCGTGCGCGTCAGCGACGTCTATCCCGACGGGCGCAGCATTCTCATCGTGGACTACGTGCGGCGCGCACGTTATCGCGAGGGCTTCGAGAAGGAAGTGTTGATGCAGCCGGGAAAAATCTACCGCGTGGCGTTTGATGTCGGCTCGCTCAGCCAGATTTTCAATGCGGGCCACCGGATTCGCGTGACGGTGGCGAGCACGGGCGCGCCGTTCTACGAGCCCCAACCGCAGACCGGCGAACCCCTGACCATCGAGTTCCCGGCCAACGCGGTGACCGCGACCAACACGGTTTTTCATCAACACAGCCACGCCTCGCGCGTGATCGCACCGGTCGTGAAATAAGAATCGCGGCGAAAACTCTTCGCAGCACGGCCTGTCATCGGCTGTTCAACCAACCCCTCCCGAAAATTGGACAAGAGGGTCTGCATCGCGCACATTAGGCCCGCGGAGAAGAACAAATTCCCATGAAGGTGTTGATCACAGGCGCAGGCGGGTTGGTTGGCTCGGCCGTGGCGCGCGAACTGACCGCCGCGGGCCACCGTATCACTCCCCTCTCCCACTCACAGCCCTGGCCGGAACTGGCCGGCCATGACGCCGTGGTGCATCTGGCCGGTGATAACATCGGGTCGGGACGCTGGACGCTGGAAAAAAAGGCGCGCATCCGTGACAGCCGCGTGCAAATGACACGGCGGCTTTGGGAGGCGCTCGTGAAACTCGAGTCACCGCCGCGCGTTGCTGTCTGCGCGTCGGCGGTCGGCTTCTACGGCAACCGGGGCGATGAAATCCTGCGTGAGGAAAGCACGCCGGGCGCGGATTTTCTGGCGCGCGTGTGTTGCGAGTGGGAGGCGGCGACAAAACCGGCCGCGGAGGCCGGCCTTCGCGTGGTCCATCTCCGCTTCGGCGTCATCCTCAGCGCCCACGGCGGCGCGCTCGCCAGAATGCTGACGCCGTTCAGGCTCGGCCTCGGCGGTATCATCGGCGATGGCCGCCAGTGGATGAGCTGGATCACGCTGGACGACGTCGTTGGCGTGATCGCCCGCGCGCTCACCGATGACTCGCTGCATGGGCCGGTGAACACCGTCGCGCCGCAGCCGGTGACCAACCGCGAGTTTACAAAAACACTCGGCCGCATTCTCCACCGGCCAACGAT
>CAZAAF010000784.1:0-1578 GCA_964482575.1 uncultured Verrucomicrobiota bacterium
AACGCGGCCCACCCACACGTCACCCAACCAAAAAGAAAACTGCCGCCGCCGCCCGCAGGGTGACCTTTTCTCACACCTTACAAGGTGTGAGATTTCTGTTTTCCAAGGACTGGAAAATTTCCCGTGAAAATTTCCAAGGCTTGGAAAAAACGGCGGGTTCGGTTTCCAATGTTTGGAAAAGTGCGTCAGCAAATCCGCATCGTCAGGCCGCCATCCACGGTGAAGGTTTCGCCGGTGGCGTAGTCGTTGCAGACGAGTTCGCGGATCATGGTGGCGATCTGCTCCGGCGTGCCCTCGCGGTGGAGCGGGATGCGGTTCTCGATGTTGTGCTGTTTCACTTCCGGCGTCATTGCGGCGTGGAAGTTGGTGCGGATGACACCGGGTGCGACGCAGTTGACGCGGATGTTGTCATCGGCCAGTTCATAGGCGAGGCCGCGCGCGAACTGCGGCAGCGCGCCTTTGACCACCTGATAGGCGAGATTCATCTTGAGGCCGCGCAGGCCAGCGACGGAAGAAACCAAAATGATTGCGCCGGCCTTTTTCCGCTTCATCGCCGGCACCACGGCGCGGCAGAGATGGAAGACCGCATCCACGTGGACCGCGAACGCCTCGCGCCAGGCTTCCGGCGTCAGCTCCAGCAGGTCGCCACGGACGCCGCCGCCGGCCGCGTGAACAAGCACATCCACCTCGCCGAGTTGTTGTGCGGTCTGCTGGGCGCAACGCGTCGCATCCTCCGGCTTGCCCATATCGGCGGCGATCAGCAGGCAGCGCCGGCCGAGCTTTTCGATTTTCTCGCGCACCTGCTGCGCGCCGGCATCGAGATGGCGCGCAACCACCGCGACATCCGCGCCGCGCTCCGCCAGCGCGAGCGCCGTCGCCGCGCCGATGCCCTTGGTGCCGCCGGTGACGAGCGCCACTTTGGTTTTCAGTTCCATTTTTTCCTCACGCGAGCCACTGGCCGACGATGCGCCGCGTGTCGTTCAGGATTTTTTGCAGCGTCGGCTGGTCCATCGGGCTCCACTTGAACTCGATGTGGACCGAGAGCGGGTCCCGGTAGTTCATTTTGCGCAGCCGCTGGAAGAAATCGGTCTTGCCGAATTCGCCCGTGCCGAAGGGGACGAAACCGGTGCCGCGCGTGGTGTCCTTGACGTAGGCGATCTTCAGCCACGGCTTGAGCGCGTCGAAGTGTTTGCCCCATTCGTCGCCGTGGACGATCAGCGCGTGGCCGAGGTCGAACGCGCACGCGATCTGGTTCGGGTCAAAATCCTGCAAGACCTCGCGCATTTCGCCGAGGTCGCCGCCGACGTAGCGGCTGGTGGACTTCTTGTTGGGCGAATGGTTCTGGAAGATCGCGCAGACGCCGATTTCCCGGTTGAGCGCGGCGAGGTCCTTGAGCTGCGCCTTGACCTCGGCGCGCACCTTTTCCGGCGACGGGCCGCCGGCTTTGTGCTGCCAGTAGCCGATACGGTAGTAGGTGACGCCGAGCTTCTTCGCGGCGCGCAAAATGTTTTCGGCGCACGGCGACTTCACCTCCGTGATCGCCGTGGTCAGCAGCATGATCTTCTGCTTCTGCTTGCC
>CAZAAF010000785.1:0-1572 GCA_964482575.1 uncultured Verrucomicrobiota bacterium
GTTGATATTGGCTCTGGAGCTGGATTTCCAGGGATGGTGCTGGCCATCTGCGGGGATGTGAAGGCCGAGGACGTGCGAAAGGCCGTCGAGAAACAGTTCGGCAAGCTCAAGGCCGCCAGGACCGCCGTGCTGCCGAAGAACCCGCCCGCCGCGCCCTTGACGAGCGAGGTGCGCAAGGTGGAAATCGCGCCGCGCGAGCAGGCCGTCATCTTCATCGGCTATCAGGGCGTCACCGTCGCCAGTCCGGACCGGTTTGCGATGGAGGTGCTGCAGGAAGGCTTGAGCGGCCTCAGCTCGCCGCTGTTCCGCCACCTGCGCGACGAACTGGCCCTCTGCTACTACACCGGCGCGAGCCAGTTGCCCGCCCTGGATCCCGGCTATTTCCTCTTCTACATCGGCACCGACCCGGCGAAGGCCCGGCTCGCCGAGACGGAACTGGCCAGGGAGATTGGGAAAATCCGGGACGCCGGCCTCGCCGCCGACGACCTCGGCCGCGCCAAGGCCAAGCTCATCAGCGAGAAGAAGATCGCCTTCCAATCCAACGGGGACCTCGCCGGTGAAATCGCCCTCGACGAGCTCTACGGACTGGGCTACAACTTCTACAAGGATTACGAACAGCGGTACAATGCCGTCACCGCCGCCGACATCCAGCGTGTGGCGAAGAAGTATTTCGGCGGCCCCGCGGCGATTGCGATTGTGCAACCGAAGGAAAAGTAGTCGCGTCATGCCGTGACGCGGAACCGGACAGGCGACGATGGCGTCACGAGGTGAAAGGATCTATGGCTGAAGTTCAACAACAAGACCCGATGGCCGAGCAGCACGACACGGAGTTGTTCTACATGCTCGTGCGGATGATCTCCACCAACGCCCTGCTCGCGCTCGGCAAGCTGGCTCCGCAGGGCCAGCAGCCGCCGCCGCCCGATCTCGAAGCCGCCGCCGCGTTTGTGGACATGCTCGGCATGGTCGAAGCCAAGACCGCCGGCCATCGCAACGCGCAGGAGGACCAGATCATCAAGAGCAGCCTCGACCAGCTTCAGATCATCTTCGTCGAGGTCGCCCGCAAGGCCGGGGCTGAAGTCCCTGGAGCCGGAGCGCCCGGGGCCGACGCCGCGCAACCTGAAATGGCCGCGGCCGCCGAACCGTCCGTCGCCGCGCCCGAGCCGCCGCCCGCGGCCCTGAAACCCGCCGCGCCCGAACCTCCCAGCGCGCCGGCCGAGGAGAAGGTCAAGTATCGCAAGTCTTACGGCGGGAACTAGACCGCCCGTCACGAAACGGGTCGTGGGGCCGCCACCGCAAAACGGCGGAATTTCCAAAGGTATGCCTGCGCGCTCCATGCGCCGTGGCCGCACCTCTTCATGTCGCCGCCTCCGGACGTCGTCCGGTTAATCCAGTCGTTTCCTGAACCGCAGCAGCACGACGGACATCATCACGCCGAAGAACGCCGCCAGCGGCCAGAGGTCGCGGCCGACGTCGGCCAGGGTCCCACCCCGCAGCAGGATGCCGCGCGACAGACGGTTGTAATGCGTCAGCGGCAGCGCCTCCCCGATCCACTGCGCCGGCACGGGCATACCG
>CAZAAF010000786.1:0-1153 GCA_964482575.1 uncultured Verrucomicrobiota bacterium
GGGGCCTGGAGACCGACCTCCATCAGCTCGAGGAATCCTATTTCCATACGCGGGTGGTGACGGAGGAGCAGTTCCGCGCGATGGTGCGACTGCTGACGCTGTTTGCGCACCATCTGGCCGAGTTCGGCAACCGGTGCATCGTCTCCGCCCGCCATGGCGAGCCCGTGCCGGTCGCGCGCGCCAAGGAATACGTCAGGGAACACTCCACCGACTCCGTGTCGATGCGCGGCACCGCCGAGCACGTCCATCTGAGCGCGTTTTATTTCTGCAAGATGTTCAAGCGCTCCACCGGCATGACCTTCACGGAATACGTCTCCCGCGTCCGCATCGAGAAGGCCAAGAATCTGCTGCTGAATCCCCACGCGCGCGTCAGCGAGGTGGCCTTCGCCTCCGGCTTCCAGTCCATCCCGCATTTCAACCGCGTGTTCCGCAAGTATACCGGCATGGCCCCGCGCGCCTACCGGCATTCCACCCGGTCATAGTCCGTGTTCCCGCCATGTTGGTGGATCGCGGCCTCCGGACGCGATGACGGGTACTTTGGTTTTGCGTTGCACGAGGTTCACTCTCCGGTAGCCGCCGACGCTTGCCACGTACGGAACGTGGTAAGGAGGCGGGTAACTGAAAAGTCGTTGTTTGCGTTTGGCCTGCCTTGCGTGACCTGCTGCCGCTGATTGCCCGGCGCGCCTGGCCATTCCCACAAGCGACGGGTTGACTTTTGACGATAACGCACGATGTTCTGCCGAATTCGAGATCGGGCCGAGCTGCGGGGACAAACACGATGACGACACTTCAACGTTATGGATCGGTCACGGCCGTCCTGTGGATTGCCTTGGGAATATCGGGTGCGTTGCGCGCGGCCGACCGCGATGCCGCCAATTATGTGGGCGTGAAGATGTGCGGCATCTGCCACAAGAAAGAGGAGACCGGCAACCAGTTCGCGAAATGGCAGGAAAGCCCTCACGCCAAGGCGTATGAGCTTCTCGGCACGCCCCAGGCCAAGGCGGTGGGCGCCAAGGTCGGCGTCGCCGATCCCCAATCGAGCGGCAAATGCCTCAAGTGCCATTCCACGGCCTACAACTGGACCGAGACGGTCCAAACGGAGAAAATCAAGGTCGAGGACGGCATCGTCTGCGAATCCTGCCACGGCCCGGGC
>CAZAAF010000786.1:1163-1572 GCA_964482575.1 uncultured Verrucomicrobiota bacterium
GTCCAAGACCACCATGTCGAAACACGACAGCGCCGTGGCCGCCGGATTGATCTATCCCGCTTCCAAGAGCTGTACGCTTTGCCACAATGAGTCCAACCCCGCGTGGAAGGGCGACCGCTATACGACCAAGGATGGCAAGAAGGTGGAATTCGATTACGAGCAGGCGTATTCCAAAATCGCCCATCCAGTCCCGGGAAAGAAGTAGAGCGCCGGTTTTCGTGCCGCCGGATTCCCCGGGTTGTTCCCGTTTCCTTCTTCCGGTGGATCGCGTTCTCCGAACGCGATGTCGGGTGCTTTGGTTTTGGCGTTGTACGAGATGCAGCCGCCGGTAGCCGCCGACGTAAGGAGGCGGGAGAAGGGGGGGTTGGGGTTTGCGCTTGGAAATCACTGGGTTCAGGTCAAGCACCGT
>CAZAAF010000787.1:0-1564 GCA_964482575.1 uncultured Verrucomicrobiota bacterium
CAGACCGCTCGAAGGGATGGCGGCTGATTTTTTCAAGGAGTTTGCCGATCAGATGGATGACGAGTCCTATCGCAGCCAGCGCGGCCTCTGCCGTGGACACAACGGCCTGTTCGCGTGGTCCATCGACACCACCAACCTCGGCAGCATCACGGTCAATACCCATGCGCCCTTGACCTCGCCGCCACCGTTAAAGGCGGAGGGTTCGGTCACCAGCAGTGCGTTGCTGAAACAACTGCCCGCCAACCCCTTGTTGACCATGGGGGGCCGTTTCAGTGAATGGTGTGCAGCAACCACCTCCCACACCGCTTTTTTCGACCCGGTCACCGGCCAGGCCATGCAGAAGTCCATCGCCACATTTCGTGAGGCAACGCCCTGGATGGGCGACCATTTTGCTTTCGCATCCTTGCGATGGCAAACCATTGCCCCGAACCTGCCCATTCCGGCACCGCAGTGGGCCACCGCGGTTGAGTGCTACAATGAAAAGCAGGCACGTACGACCATTCAAGATGCACTGCAGGATTTCAACAGCCGTTTCGAGACCCGGTTGGGACTGGCGCCCGCCGATGCGGATGGCGTCATTGTAGACCGACTGACAGCTGGAAACACCGCGTTGGGGAAACAAGTCGTGCGCTGGCCTGCCATACGATTCAACGAGGGTGTTCTCATGGCCGCCAGCGATACGGAGTGGCTCCTGCCAATGCTCACCCCCAAGCCCGTCAAGAACCAGAGTGCTGATGAGAATCGCCTCCAATGGGACGTCCTGCACACCTTCCAAACCATCCGCGGGGCGCTGGATGCGTTTGCGTTTTACCAGCTCTTTGCCAAGAATCATCCACTACCGACCGCGACGACCTGGCAACCGCGAGTGGAGCTGGGTTTGGACCTGCTTTCCGGGCTGCGCACAATCACCGCCACGTGCAAAATTGAAAATGGAGCCGCATATTTCTGGATTCAGGCCATTTATGATGAATTGGCGCAGCGTCGTTCAGCATCTGCAGGCAACTGATTTCAACAATTGAGTTGCGTGTGCGCAACGGTCACGGTAGTTTCGACGCGCTCGATAGCCATCGAGTTCAAGTGCGGGAGTGGTGGAATGGCAGACACGCATGTTTGAGGGGCATGTGCCGAAAGGCGTAGGAGTTCAAGTCTCCTCTCCCGCACCAATTCTTTTCAGGGCTCCTCCGCCCCGGCGGTCTCACTTGGCGGTACGCGTAAAGATTGCCATCCGCTCCAGCTTTTCGGCGGCCTGCCCTCCGTCAAGTGTCTGCGCCGCCAGCTTCAACCCTTCTTCGTAGCCCTGCACCACGCCCGCGGCTCGAAACGCTGCGGCCGCGTTCAGGACAACGATATCGCGGCGCGCACCGTGCTCAGTGCCCGTCAGAATCCGCCGAATCCAGTCCGCATTCTCCTTGCAGTCGCCCCCTGCCACGTCGGCTAATTCCGCGTGGGGCAAGCCCAGTGCCACGGGGTCGATTGTGCTCTCGCGGATCTGGTTCTTCTCCATGAATTCCGCAACGCTTGTCGGACCCAGTGTGGAACATTCATCCATGTTCCGCCCGTCACC
>CAZAAF010000788.1:0-1559 GCA_964482575.1 uncultured Verrucomicrobiota bacterium
TTCAGCGTCACCTGCACGACGTTTTCCGCGAGCAGCGCGGCGAAGGTCGCCGGCAGCGCGCCCCAGCCGCGGCCGACGAGATGAATTTCCGTGTGGCCGCAAGCGGCCAGCCAGTCGCAGACGCGCAGCACGTCGAAAGTTTTTTGTCCGAGGAAGGGCCGGTCGAGCATGATCGAATGCGCGCTGTAGAAGAAGTCGCTGCCGTAGGGTTGCAGGAACTGGTTCTTCCCGCAGGTGTCGGGCTGCGACTCGCCAATGCCGCGAACGTCGCAGGCGTAGAACGCGGACTGCGGCTCGGCTTTCAGCAGTTCGGCGAGCAGCGGCTCTTCGCGCAGCTCGGCGTCGGCCGATTGGTGTGCGATGTAGAGGATGGCGCGCGCGATGCCGCGCGGCGGACGCGAGACGAGCGCCTCGTCCGTGAGGCGATAGACCAGCGCGAGGATGCCCGGTTCGGTTTCCAGCGCGTAGCAGGCGGTGTGTTTGGCGGGATGCTTGCGGCCGGAGAGCGGGCGTAGGATGCGGTAGTCCGGCGCCGCGCCGCGTTCCGCCAGCTTCAGTACGTCCGTCACGGCGCGCCGCAACGTGCGGCCGCCGACTTCGCCGCGCCGCTTGGCGAGCGCCTGCGATTTCTCCTGCGTGAACGAGAAGACGGTGCGCGGCTTCAGCTCCGCGACCTGTCCGTGCGGCGTACACCAGAGCGTCTCGTCCTTTTCGAGCGTCAGCGCGGGTTCGGTCTGCGCGTCGGAGATTTTCGTCACGCGGTTGAACCAGCGGTACATCGCCTCGCGATTCTCCTGCGAGTAGCCGTGCACAGTCGGGCCGCGGAACAGCGCGATGTTGTCTTTGGCACCGAGCAGTTCGTAGAGGCGCTGCAGGCGCGCGAACGCCTCCTCGGTGCCGCGCGTGTCGAAGAAATCTTTTTCCTGCGTCAGCAGGATCACCGGCTTCGGTGCGAGCGCGGCGAGGAAGTCGGCGTGGTCCAGGCCGAGCGCCAGCGCGCGCGGCGGGCACTGTTCGGTATCGGCCGGCAATTCATTTTCCAGGTTGCGGCGGAACGTGGTGACGAAACACGAGGGCGCGGCCATGCTCCAGCGCTGATCCACGCCGGTCAGCCACGTGGTCATGGTGCCGCCGCCGGAGTTGCCGGTGACGCCGACCTGCGCGGGGTCTACCTCCGACCGGGTCAGCAGGTAGTCGAGCGCGCGGATGCCGTCCCACGCGCGCCACGCGCCGAAAAATTCGCCGACCAGATACTGCCGGTTGCCCACGTGCAGATGCTCCGCCACGCTGGTGCCGTGCCGCGGCTTGAACTTTTCGTCGGTGTATTGCAGGCGCTCGCCCTGCCCCATCGGATCATAGATCAGCGTCACGTAGCCCATGCGCGCGAGGCCTTGCGCGAAACCTTGATAGGCCTCCGCCGCCTTGCCGTTCACGGAGTGGCCGCAGGTGCCGACGACGCCCGGCAGCGGGCCTTTCCGGCCGCGCGGCACATAGAGGTTCGCCGTCACCGGGAAACCGGGACGGCTCTCAAAGATCACCTTCT
Organism: uncultured Verrucomicrobiota bacterium; assembly: GCA_964482575.1. Classification (GTDB taxonomy): domain Bacteria; phylum Verrucomicrobiota; class Verrucomicrobiia; order CAIQCK01; family CAIQCK01; genus CAIQCK01. The sequence goes on from CAZAAF010000788.1 coordinate 1,544, forward strand.
CGATGGTGTAGGCGTC
>CAZAAF010000789.1:0-1552 GCA_964482575.1 uncultured Verrucomicrobiota bacterium
AATTTGTCAGGCCTGCCTACCACCGCGCCGATGAGACTTTTGTCGTGTCCCTCAAACTGCGGAAGGTTCAGGTATTTCTTTTCCAAGGTCTCGGAAAAATCCGACCCAAAAGTTCCAGGCCTTGGAACACTGACCTCTGCTTTTTCCAAGCCTTGGAAAAATTCACCGGCGAATTTCCAAGGCTTGGAAAAAAACTCCGCGAAACTTTCCAATGCTTGGAAAAATCCGGATTTCTTTTTCCAATCCTTGGAAAACTGGCGCGTCAGATGTTGGCGTACTGGTTGCGCCGGAGAATCTGGTAGCCCTTGATCAGTTCGGCGATGGTGGCTTGCAGGCTGACCTGCGGTTTGTAGCCGGTGGCTTCGATCTTGTCGTTGCTGACGATGTAGTTCCGCTGGTCGGGATCCTTGCCGATGGCGGATTCCATGATCGTGAACTCCGGCACCTGCTTCTTGATCTCCAGGCACAGCTCCATCTTCGAGAGGTTCGCCTCGCTCAAGCCGACGTTGTAGGCCTGATTCTTCATGCGGTCGAAGTTGTCCATGGCGTGGATGAACGCGCGGGTGACGTCGCGGACGTGGATGTAGTTACGCTTGAAGTGCGCCTCGAAGAGCACGACGAAGCGGTCGGTGACGGCGCGGTAGGTGAAGTCGTTGACGAGCAGGTCGAGGCGCATGCGCGGGCTGATGCCGCAGACGGTGGCGAGGCGTAGCGAGATGGCGCGGCCGCTGGCGAGCAGGTGCTGTTCGAGCTCGACCTTGAGCACGCCGTAGAGCGAGACGGGGCGCATCGGGGTTTCCTCGGTGCAAAAGACGCCGGCCTCGCCAATGCCGTAGCCGCTGTTCGTCGTCGGCGAGAGGATCATTTGCTGCGGGCTGCTGGCAGCGATGAGCATCTTGATGGCGTCGAGGTTGATCGAGCGCGCCTCCAGTGGTTTCTGCGCGCAGAGCGGCGCGCCGACGAGGCAGGCGAGGGGAATCAGCACGTCGGCCTTGGCGACCAGCGGCTTGATGAGGCGTTCGTCACGCACATCGCCGCGGATCACGGTCAGCTTCTCGTCGTTGCAGCAATCGAGCAGGGAGATTTGTCCGTAGAGGAAGCTGTCCACCACCGTCACGCGGTGGCCGAGACGCAGCAACTCCGGCACGAGAATCGAACCGAGATAACCCGCGCCGCCGGTGACCAGAATGGATTTGGACGTTGTTTTCATGGGCCGCAGAGTACGTGGCGACCCGCGGGCTGTCAACGTCTGGCGCGCCCGCCTCGTGACTGATCCGGCCTGTGGGCGGGAGCTCCGGCTCCCGCGAAAACAACCCACAAGCTGATGAGCGCGGGCGCGGGAGCTCCCGCCCACAAACCCATCTGACGCTCCTCCCGCTCTCCGCTCCGAACTCTGAACTTCGATGTTCGGTGTTCGATGTTCGCTTCTCCTTCTCCGCCGTCTCCCATCCCGCATCCCGAATCTTTTTGAAATAATTTGAAGGTTCCGGGCGCGATAACCGTATAATGCACGGAGACCATCAGATCGAGGGTAGGACATGGCCAGTGGTAC
>CAZAAF010000790.1:0-1551 GCA_964482575.1 uncultured Verrucomicrobiota bacterium
CGATGGCGAACGCGCCGAACGTGAACGAGATCGCCCGGCCCAGGCCGCCCATCTCGGAAATCTTCTTCTTGTGCGCCGTCACGTAGATCGCGCCGGCGCAGAAGAACAGCGTGATCTTCGAGAAGGCGTGGTTGGTGATGTGGATCAGGCCACCCTCGATGCCCGCGGGCGTCAGCAACGCCACGCCGAGGATGACGTACGAGAGCTGGCTGACCGTCGAGTAGGCCAGCCGCGCCTTCAGGTCGTCCTTGCTCAGCGCGATGATCGACGCGACGAGGATGGTGATCGAGACGAAGTAGGCGGTCGGCAGGCCGAGGTTCAGGTCAGTCATCGTCTTCGTGCCGAAGACGTAGAGCATCACGCGCACGGTGGAAAACACGCCGACCTTCACCACCGCGACGGCGTGCAGCAGCGCGCTGACCGGCGTCGGCGCCACCATCGCGCCCGGCAGCCAGTGGTGCAGCGGCATGATGCCGTTCTTGGCGAAGCCGAGCAGGCAGCAGATATAAAGCGCGGTGACGATGCCGCGGTGCACGCCCGCGGGCAGGATGCCGGTGGTGATGTTGGTGGCAAAGTCGAGGTTGCCGACGAGCACGTAGAGCAGCACCATCGCCGGCAGGAGGAGGCCCTTGGCCGTCGTGGTCAGGTAGACGAGGTACTTCCGGCCGCCCTCGTACCCTTCCACGTCCTGGTGATGCGCGACGAGCGGATAGGTGGTGACGCTGACGATTTCGTAGAAGAGATACAGTGTGAGGAGGTTGTTGGAGAACGCGCAGCCGACGGCACCGAACAGCGCCAGGGCGAAGCACGCGGCGAAGCGGGTCTGGGCGTGTTCCTTCAGGCCGCGCATGTAGCCCGCCGAGTAGAAGACCGTGATGCACCAGAGGAACGACGCCGAGAGGGCGAAGACCATCGAGAGCGCGTCGGCGCGGAGCGTGACGCTCAGGCCCGGCAGGAGGTTGAAGACGGTGAAGTACAGCGTGCGGCCGGCACGGATGTCGGGCACGAGGGAGAACGTGATCAGGAACAGCGTGAACGCGGCCAGGAACGAGCAGGCCTCGCGGAGGTTGGGTCGCTTGCCCGTGGCCATGACGAGCCCGGCGCCCGCGAGGGGCGCGAGGATGGCCAGCAGCAATCGAATGTCCTGGGGTGTATCCATGCTATCCGTTCAGATCGGTCAGGTCCTTCACATTGACGGAACGGTAATTCCGGTAAACGGCGAGAATGATGCTGAGCACGATGGCGACCTCGGCTGCCGCCAGCCCCATGATGAAGAGCACGGCAATCTGGCCGACTGCCGGGTCCGGCGCCTTGAAGGCGTTCAGCGCCATGAAATTCAGCGACGCGGCGGAGAAGATGAGTTCGCCGGCGATCAACATGCCGATGAGCGTGCGGCGGCGGAGAAGGCCGAAGACGCCCGCCGCCAGCAGGAACGCCGCGAGGACCAGGTACACGTCCGCCTGTTCGTGTGCGTGGAGGAGGTTCATGGCTTGGTCCTTCCGTAGCGGGCAATCGCCAGCGCCCCGAGGATGGCCACGAGCAGCACGAGCG
>CAZAAF010000791.1:0-1551 GCA_964482575.1 uncultured Verrucomicrobiota bacterium
GAGATTGCCGGCCAACATTCGGGTCAAAATGGCGTACTGTGTATCACTGCGCGCTGGAAGGCAGGCATGTTTCAGAAATTCGCCAAATCCCTGGCGTCAAGCCTTGGGCTCGGAGGCTCCCAGAACCGGGACGAAGACCGGTTTCTGCTCACCTCAAAACAGGAAATCCTCGCCGTCCTGAAAGATGTCCGGGACAGCGGAACGTTTGTCACTGTACAACTGGTGGACGCCGGGGAAAACCTGCTGACCACGCTCCTGGCAGTGTCCGAAAGCGGCCTGGTGCTGGACTACGGCGCCAACGAGGCCATGAACCGGAAGGCACTGGCGAGCCGGCAACAGACTTTCCTGAGTGACCACTTCAAGGTGAAGATCCATTTTTCCGCGACCGGACTCAAACTGGCCACATTCCAGGGCCGGCCCGCCTTCCTGGCGGCCCTTCCCGGGTCCCTCGTCCGGCTTCAGCGCCGGGAGAATTACCGCCTGCCCATCCCCGCCTTCCGGCCCGTAAGATGCGTATTCCCGTCGGGGAGCAACGGGCTTTTTCAGCAGGGCCCGGAGGCCATGGTACTGAACATCAGCAACGGCGGCATTGCCGTTCTGTCCCCTCCCAGAGGACTGGTGCTGAGCCTGGGTTCGACCCATCGCAATTGCCGCATCGTTTTGCCGGATGCGGGGGACATCCGCACCACCATGCAGGTCAAGAACGTATCCGACCTGATCGCCAAGGGCGGCAAGCAGGGCAAACGGGTCGGCTGCCAGTTCATGGATCTGGATCGGGTCTCCCTGAATCTCATCCAACGCTATATTCTGGAGAACGATCGGGAACTCCGGGCACGGGAATCAGGCATGTAGTTTCTCACCCACAAACACAGCAGGCCGACGCTAGCGCGCCGGCCTGCTGTTTTCAACACGCAGGGCGGTCGCCCTGCCTGCCGAGTCCCGATTACTCGATGATCTTGGCAACCACGCCGGCGCCGACGGTGCGGCCGCCTTCGCGGATGGCGAAGCGCAGACCTTCTTCCATGGCGATCGGGTTGATCAGTTTCACCGTCATCTGCACGTTGTCACCGGGCATCACCATTTCCACGCCTTCCGGCAGGTTGATGGAACCGGTCACGTCCGTGGTACGGAAGTAGAACTGGGGACGGTAGCCGTTGAAGAACGGGGTGTGACGGCCGCCCTCGTCCTTGGACAGCACATACACTTCGGAGGTGAAGTGGGTGTGCGGCTTGATGGAACCCGGCTTGCACAGCACCTGGCCGCGCTCGACTTCTTCACGCTTCGTGCCGCGCAGCAGCACACCCACGTTGTCGCCGGCCTGACCCTGATCCAGCAACTTGCGGAACATTTCCACGCCGGTACAGGTGGTCTTGATGGTGGGCTTGATACCCACGATCTCGATTTCGTCGCCCACCTTGCAGATGCCGCGCTCGATACGACCCGTCACCACGGTGCCACGACCGGAGATGGAGAACACGTCTTCCACCGGCATCAGGAAGGCGCCGTCGATGGCACGTTCCGGCATCGGGATGTAGCTGTCGAGGGCTTCAG
>CAZAAF010000792.1:0-1548 GCA_964482575.1 uncultured Verrucomicrobiota bacterium
GGAACCGCACGGCGCGATCACGCAGGGGGCCATCGCGGCGCTGCCCGCCCCGGACCAGGCGCGGCTCGGCGCCGAAGCCGGCCCGCTCGGCACGCGGTACTGCTTCATTCCCGATGAAGTTTACAAGGGCCCGGAGATCGCGAAGTACGCGATGATGGACAGCCAGCCCGGCGTCACCTACATCAAGAACCTTCACCTGCCCGGGCAACAACCGGACAACTACGAAATCCTCCGCTACTTCATGGGCAAGGCGGTCTAGGCGTTGAAGGCGGACAACCTCGCCGACGCCGCGCGCTACGCGGGCACGTTCAGCCACGCCCTCGAGGACTGGGGCTGCCCAGCGCACGTCGTTCCCGGCGACAACATGTTCACCCTGTTCCAGCAGTTTCTCCCGCCGCCGCCCAAGAAGCGCCACGTGCTTCTCCACGGTCCCATCGAGGGCGGCAAGTTCAAGGTCAACATCCACGGCTACCGGCCCGCCCTGCTCGGCGCCTCCGTGGATGAGGCTGCGTTCAACCTCCTCCATCGGGTCAATGCCGCCACCGTCTTCGCGCGCAGCCAGACCATCCCGATCATCCAGGCCATCTACGTCGGCAACTCCAACGCCGTCGTCGCCGCCGAACTCAAGGCCGCCACGCGCGATGCCACCGTCGTCGCCGATGCCCTCCATACCTTTCTCACCCTCGCCGGGTCGCCGGCCGACGCCCGCGCGCTCGCGCCGCTCCAGTGCGTGGATCTCTCCACCTGCTGGCCGCTCGAAGCCACCAACCTCTTCTTCGCCCAATCCACCTTCTTCAGCCGGCCCTACTGGGGTCATGCCGAGATGGGCGGCGTCCTGGGCGGCGGCACCAACGCCGTGCCCATCCGACTGCGCGTTGAGGAAAACGGCACCCCTGTTGTGAAGACCTTCGGCACCGGTATCGGCGCCGGCACCCGATGCGCCCTCACCTATCTCATCCCGGCGGGTGTCTATGAGCGGTTCACCGTCGTCGCGGGCCTTCATGCCGACCTCGGCACCAAGGGCGGCGTCGAGTTCACGCTTCTCGGCGACGACAAGAAACTGGCCAGCGCCGTCATCACGGGCGACCAGCCTGCGCACTGTTTCGACTGCGACCTCAAAGGCGTCACCCGCCTCCAACTCCTCACCACCGCCCGTGGCGGCGACGCGAAATTCAACTACGCCGTCTGGGCCGAGCCGCGCCTCCTGAAGTCCAAAGCCGCGGTCGCCGGGCAGTGACGCGCCGCCGGTGTCGTGCGCACCGGCATCGCGTCCGGAGAACGCAAACCACCTGGAAAAAGAAGCGTGGGGTCAACCCGTAGCCGCTGACGTGAGGAGGCGGATGGCGACGCTGCGAAGATGGCGCACGGTGCTTGACCTGAACGCAGTGTTTTCCAAGCGCAAACATCTACGCCCCCTTCTCCCGCCTCCTTACGTCGGCGGCTACCGGCGGCTGCAACTCGTACAACGCCAAAACCCAAACACCCGACATAGCGTGCGGAGGCCGCGCTACACCGGGGAAAGGAAACGCGAACAACCACCGTAAACCC
>CAZAAF010000793.1:0-1548 GCA_964482575.1 uncultured Verrucomicrobiota bacterium
AGCGCGGGGCGTGACAGGCAGTAGGTTATTGGTAATTGGTAACTGGTAATTAGTGATTGGAGATTGGCGGCTGAAATTCCTGACAACGGACAACACAACAAGGAGCGAACAATGAACAAACCCGGGACGATCGTGGCACTGGCTTCCATCCTCGCATGGCTCACCGCCGCCGGCGCGGCACACGCGGCCGAACCCATCGCGGCGTCCCCCGCCCCGCCGCGGGTGTACCCGGAGCGATGGGTCTATGTCGCGTGCAACCTGAACAAGGACGCCGATGTGGAGATGATCCGGGGCATCGCGCAGACAGCGGCGGAGCACGGGTTGAACGGCATGTTGCTCTCGGGCGGCTTTGATGTGATCGATCTCCAGAAGCCGGCCTACTTCAAACGGCTCGACGCGGTGAAACAGATTTGCGCGGAGCGGCGCCTCGCCATCATCCCGTGCATCTTCTCGGCGGGCTACGGCAGCGCGGTGTTGCATCGCGACCCGAATCTCGCCGAGGGATTGCCGGTGGTGGATGCGCCGTTTGTCGCGCGCGGCGGCGAAGCCCGCCTCGAGCCGGACCCGAACGCGCGCCTCGTCAACGGCGGGTTCGAGGAATCCGAACGCAACCGGTTCAAAGGCTACCGTTTCAGCGACGAGCCGGGCCGCATCACGTTCCAGGACACGGAGGTGTTCAAGGAGGGCCGCGCCTCGCTCCGCATCGAGAACGTCGCGAAGTTCAGCCCGGACCACGGCCACGGCCGCATCATGCAGGAAGTGAGCGTCCTCCCGCACCGTTGCTACCGGCTCAGTGCGTGGGTGAAGACCGAGGGGCTGAAACCAACCAGCGGGTTCATGCTGCAGGTGCTGGCCGAAAAACGCTCCCTCGCGCCGTATGAACCCCACATCCCCGAGACCGGCGACTGGCGGAAGCTGACGCTCGCGTTCAACAGCCTCCAGTTCGACCGCGTGAAGATTTACGCGGGCGTCTGGGGCGGCAAGGAAGGCCGGATCTGGCTGGACGACCTCCAACTCGAGGAAGTCGGCCCCATCAACGTCCTGCACCGGCCCGGCACGCCCGTGACCGTGCGCAGCGCGGACGGCCGGACGGTGTTTGAGGAAGGCAAGGACTACGCGCCGCTGACCGACCCGAAATTCCGCGCCACGCGGCCCGATCACGACGCGCCGCCGCTGAAACTCCTGCCGGGCGGTCGCATCCACGACGGCGACCGGCTGCGCGTGAGCTGGTATCACGCCGTGGCCATCAACGCGGGGCAGGTGACGGTCTGCATGTCCGAGCCGAAGGTGTACGAGATCTGGCGGACGGTGGCGAAGTCGCTGGCGGAGCATCTCGGCGCGAAGACATTCGTCCTCAGCATGGACGAGGTGCGGGCGGGCGGCTCGTGCGCGGCGTGCAAGGCGCGGCACCAGACGATGGGCGAGATCCTCGGCGACTGCATCACGAAACAGGTGGCGATCCTGCGCGAGGCCACGCCCGGCGCGGAGGTCTGGTGCTGGTCGGACATGCTCGACCCGAATCACAACGCCCACGGCGATTACTTCATG
>CAZAAF010000794.1:0-1543 GCA_964482575.1 uncultured Verrucomicrobiota bacterium
GACATCGGCGCGTTGACGGGCGGGGAGTGTTACTGGGTCGGCTGCTGTGTGCGGCGCTGGGGATTCTTTTCGCCACGGCAACCGGAGTGGAGCGACCTCGAATGGCAGTTGCGCAACTGGTATTTCTTCACGTGGCTCTCGGGCGACCATGTTGTGGAGCAGCACGTGCACAACATTGATGTGCTCAACTGGGCTTTGGGCGCGCACCCCACTGACGCGCTCGGCATGGGGGGGCGGCAATGGCGTACGCAGCCCGAATACGGGAACATCTGGGACCACTTCGCGGTGCGTTACCGTTATCCGAACGGCGCGACGGTGCTGAGCATGTGCCGCCAGAACGACAACTGCTACGAGACCATCACGGAGGTCATCCACGGCGCCACGGGCAAAGCCTATGGCGGCCGGATCGACGGCGCGAAGCCGTGGAAGTTCGACGGCGACGAGCGCAGTGCCTACGAACTGGAGCACGCGGATCTGGTCGCGAGCATTCGCGCCGGCCGCCCGCTCAACGAGGGCCGGCAGGTGGCCGAGAGCACATTCGCGGCGATCATCGGTCGCATGAGCGCCTACACCGGCCAGATTGTGCAGTGGAACTGGGTCATGGAGAAATCGCAGCTCGATCTCTGGCCGAAGGGCGACCTGAAGTTCGGGCCGTGTCCCACGCCACCCGTGGCCATTCCGGGCGAGACGAAACTGATTTAGAAACAACCCTCTCAACGAAAGCCATCGAGCCCGCGAGCCAATCCGCTGTTCAGGTTTGTATCGACACCATGAAAACCACCCGACGCAAATTCATCTTTACCGCCGCCAGCAGCGGCCTTGGCGCGCTCACCGCGATGCCCTCCGCAACGGTCCGGGCGGCGGCTGCGGATGGCGCGCACGCCGGCGTCGTCGCCATTCCCGGGCGCAACGTGCCCGTGCTCGCCGAGGCGGATGTGGTGGTGTGCGGGGGCGGCATGGCGGGGATTGCGACCGCGTGTTGCGCGGCGCGGCATGGCGCGAAGGTCATCCTGCTGGAACGCTGGCCGAGCCTCGGCGGCATGGCCACCAACGCCCTCGTCAACATCTGGCACACCAGCGACCGCCGGAAACAGGTGATCGTCGGTTTTGCGCAGGAGGCGATTGACCACGCGGGCGAGTTCATGCACCGCTATGCCGACTTTCCCAAGCGGCCCGAGACGCACTGGTTCGATCCCGAGGGCATGCGCGTGGTTTTCTGGAAGATGCTGGGCGAGCGCGGGGTGCAGACGATCTGCAACCTCACGGCCGTCGAGTCCGTCGTGACCGACGGCCGCATCCGCGCCGTGCTGGTGGACACCAAGACCGGGCGCAAGGCGGTGTGCGGGAAGATTTTCATCGATGCCACGGGCGATGGCGACGTGGCGGCCAACGCCGGTCTGCCGTTTGACATGGGGCGCGAGGGCGATGGCCGCGTGCAGGGCATGACGATGATGTTCGAGTTGCGCGGCGTGGATGAGGCGACTGTTCGCTCCACACCTTCCGAGCGGGTCGCGCGTGTTCTGAAGCTGATGCAAGAGCAGCG
>CAZAAF010000795.1:0-1531 GCA_964482575.1 uncultured Verrucomicrobiota bacterium
GGCCTTCGTCGGCGGCACCGTGTGCATCGCCCATCTCTCCACCGCCACGCGGGCGACCGAGGAACTGTACGCGGTCCGCGCGAATGCGGTGCCGCGAGCGGTTCTCTCCGCTCTCGGTCTTCCACTGGTCGAACTGCAGGATGCCCTCGACCAAAATCGGCGAGCCCTTGGACAGATATTCGCGGCAGACTTCCGCCTGCTTGCCCCAGACCACGACATCAATGAAACACGTTTCTTCTTTTTTCTGACCTTCGACCATGTAGACGCGCGTACTGGCCAGGCGCAGGTCGCCGACGGCACTGCCCGAAGGCGTATAACGCACTTCGGGATCGCGGGTCAGGTTGCCGACCATGAAGATGTGGTTCAACGACGCCATGGTTTACTTCGCGCCTTTTTCCTTCGCCTCGGCCGGCTTCTCCGCCGTCTCCGGCGCCGGCGGCGGCGCGCTGGCGAGCATGATCGTGACGCGGAAAACGGATTCGTTCAAGCGGTACTTGGCCAGCAACGAGCTGATGTGTTCACCGGCGCACTTGAAGGTGACCAAGACATATTGCCCGGCTTCCTTTTTGTGCAACACACGTGCAAATTGCTTCCGGCCCATGCGCGTGGTGTTCTCCACCTCGCCGCCGACTTTCTTGATCTCGGCGCGGACCTTATTGAGCGCGTCTTCCAACGCGTCGTCCTTCATGTCGTCGCCAAAGATGAACATCGCCTCGTACTTGTTCATGCCGTCATTTCCTCTCTTCTATCGTTATCCCGTTAAACTTGTTCATCGCCGCTTCCGCGCCTTCGCGCAGGATGCACTCAATCGCATCCGCCGCCGTCGCAATCACCGGCTCCAGCGCACGGCGCTCTTCCGCACTGAACCGGCCGAGCACGTGACTCGTCGCATCGCGCTCGCCCGCCGCGCGGCCGATGCCGACGCGTACCCGGGCAAACTCGTCCGAACCCAACTGCTCGATCACCGACTTCAGGCCGTTGTGCCCGCCGGCTCCGCCGCGCGCCCGGATGCGCAGCTTGCCGAGCGGCAACTCCATGTCGTCGCTCACGACGACCACGTCCGCGGCTTCCAGCCCGCGCTTGCGGGCCAGCGGCGCGACTGCCGTGCCACTCAAATTCATATACGTCACCGGCTTCGCCAGCAACACCGACTGGCCGACCAGTTCGGCCGTTGCAGTTTCGGCCTTCGCCAGCCACGGTTTGCGGAAGTCCGCTTCCGCGCGCCGCGCCAACTCGTCGAGCACCGCGTAACCGATGTTATGCCGCGTGCGCTCGTACTGCTTGCCAGGATTGCCCAAGCCGACGATCAGTTTCACATCGCCATCCTAGGCGGCCCGCCGCATCACTTCTTCTTCGGGGCCTCGGCGGCTTTCGCGCCAGCGGCCGCCTTCGCGGGGGCGGCGGCAGGCTTGCCCCCCTCTTTCGCGCCAGCTTCCTTCTTGCCCGCATCCTTGCCGGCGGCTTCCTTGCCCTCGGCAGCGGCACCTTCTTCGCCTTCTTCCGGCTTCTTTGCCGTGATGACTTCCGGCTC
>CAZAAF010000796.1:0-1528 GCA_964482575.1 uncultured Verrucomicrobiota bacterium
GAGCCGGTCGGCGCCATCGGCACCTACTGGGATGTCACCCATCAGGCCACGGTGGACGAGATGAACCTGCTGCACTCGCTGGCCGATGCCGTGGCGGTCGCCATGGAGAACGTCCAGTCCTACCAGACACTCGAACAGCGGGTTCGCGAGCGCACCGCGGAACTGGAGTACGCCAACAAGGAGCTGGAGTCCTTCTCCTATTCCGTGTCGCACGACCTCCGCGCCCCCCTGAGGGCCATCAACGGTTTTTCACGAATTCTGACCGAAGACCATGCGGGTCAACTGAACGACGAGGGCCGCCGGACGCTCGGGGTTGTGTGTTCCGAAGCGGAACGCATGGGGCGGTTGATTGACGATCTGCTGGAGTTCTCGCGCATGGGGCGTCAGGCCATGCGATCCCGCACGGTGGACATGCACAACGCGGCCCAAGCCGCTTTCGACCGCTGCGTCGCCGAATCGCCTGGCCGCGAGATCCATCTCCACCTGCACCCGTTGCCGCCGGCCGAGGGAGACGCCGCCCTGCTCGACCATGTCTGGACCAATTTGATTTCCAACGCCATCAAATACACCCGCCCCCGGCCGGTGGCCGAGATTGAGATCACCGGCCAACAACAAGGACAGGAACTGGTGTATTGCGTCAAAGACAACGGCGTGGGCTTTGATATGCGATACGCAAACAAACTCTTTGCCGTTTTTCAGCGACTTCATAGCGGGGAGCAGTTTGAGGGCACAGGTGTGGGGCTGGCTCTGGTCCAACGCATCGTCCGGCGGCACGGCGGCAACGTCTGGGCGGAGTCCACCCTCCACCAGAGCACGTCCTTCTACTTCAGCCTGCCCATCAAGAAGATGCCGCATGAATAAGCCCGACGAAATCAAGATCCTCCTGCTCGAAGACCGGTCCACCGATGCCGATCTGATCCTGCACGAGGTCCGCCGCGAAGGGCTCCCGTTTGCCGCCAAACGGGTGATGACCGAGGTGGAATTCAAGGACGAACTCAAGAACCCGGACATCGACCTGATCCTGTCTGATTTCCTGCTACCGTCCTATGACGGCCTTTCCGCCCTGCGACTGACTCGACGGATGCGACCGGAAGTGCCCTTCATCATGGTTTCCGGGAGCATGGGCGAGGAACTCGCCATCAACACGCTCCATCTGGGCGCGACGGATTACGTGCTCAAGCAGCGCATCACCCGCCTGGGTCCGGCGATACGGCGGGCGTTGCGCGAATCCAAACTGACCCAGAACGAGGCACGGGCCGAATCCCTGATTCGCCACCTTCACGAGGTACTGCGCGCGGTGCGGGATGTGGATGCCCTGATTGTGCGGGAGCGAAACCCGGAGACGCTGCTGGCGGAAGCCTGTCGAATCCTTGTGCAAACCCGCGGTTATCGCGTGGTCTGGATCGGCATGGTGGAGCCGGACTCGAAACGCGTCCGTCCCGTCGCGAGCGCGGGCCCGGCCGCCAACTACCCGAAAGAAATCACGGTCACATGGGACGAAAGCAAGACCGGCCGGGGACCCGTTGGG
>CAZAAF010000797.1:0-1513 GCA_964482575.1 uncultured Verrucomicrobiota bacterium
ATTTCCATCGGTCATCACGACACCGACAACCTGGTTCGCGGCAACGAGGTGATCGGCAGCCGGGAGACCGGCATCCTGTTCCGGCCGGAGCGCGGCCCGGATTTCGCCGGCCATCGCAACCGCATCGAGAACAACCGCCTCGTGGACAACGGCCCGGAGAATGGCGCCGCGGTGGACATCCAAGGCGGCACCGAGTCCATCGTGCTGACTGGCAACGAGATCATCGAGACGCGCGGTCCCGCGAAGCGCACCGCCGTCCGTCTCGGCCCGGAGACGAGCCACATTACGATGAAGGAGAACCGCATCCGGGGTTTCGCGAAGGAGGTGGAGCAACTGCTTCCGAAACCGGCGGCGGCCTCGCACTAGGTTTTGCGTTTTGTCCGCGCGCGTGGTTTACTCGCACCGTGAGCGGAATCATCGGCCACACGATGTATGCCGTGCTCGGCGCGCAGGCCGCGGCGGCGCGACGGCTGCCGGTGGCGCCCCTGCTGCTGCGGCACTGGTCCAGCTATCTCTGCGGCGCCTACCTCGGCTGCGACATCCAGACGCTCCCCGAAGCCGTGTGCGTGGAGACCGGGCGCGAAGTCGGCTACGGCACCGTGCCCGTGGAGAAAAGTCCCCTCACCGGCGGCGCCGTCCGCCCGTGGAAACTCGCCTTCGCCGGCCATGACTATACCGCCACCGACATCCATCATCTGTTTTACGGACGGTCGCATCTGATTTTCGGATGGAGCCGGGAGGACCACCACCTGCAGGAACCGTGGGAGCATCTGGCGGATTACGTTGCCTGCGCCGCGGGCGACGCGCGAACGCTTTTCCGGCCGGGCGAACGGCCGCTGGCGTATCTCTTTGGCACGCTCGCGCACATTGTCGGCGACTGCCTCATCAAGTCCGTCCACCCGGGCCTGAAGCTGCATCTGCTCGACGGCCAGTACACGCCGCGCAACCGGCCGATCCAGGACCTCGTCACGTTCCACGAAATCGGCCGCAAGGAGCTGAAGCTCAACTGGGCCGACCTGCTCGCGGACATGGCCGCCGCGCCGGTGGAGCCGCTTCAGGCGCACACGATGCGCGTCGGCGAGGCGCGCGGCGAACTGGGCCGGCACTTCCGGGAGGGATGGCGGCCCGACCTCGCGCCGCTGCTCAACGTTGTGATGGCCGAGAACCGCCGCTACCTGAAGGTGCTCCTTCCCGGATGGTTGAAGGAACTGGAGCTGGAGCGCAACGGCCGCGAGTGGGATTGTTCGGCGGCGTTGCGCGAGCGCAGCGGCCTGCATTACGCCGAAATGGTGGAACTCGCGGACAAGGCGCATTTCCGCCAGACGCTCTGGCAGATCGGCGAAACGGTGGCGGAGTTGTTCGCCGCCGTCATTCAACTCCAGCCCAGGTTGCACGAGTTGCCCGGCGACGCTCCCGGCTGGGACGAACTCACCCGCCGCTGGCATTGCGCGGAATCGTGACATCGTCGCCGTCCGGCGGCGGGCGCGGACGCGTGTGTTTCCTGGATTTGCAG
>CAZAAF010000798.1:0-1507 GCA_964482575.1 uncultured Verrucomicrobiota bacterium
CGGCCGCTCGTACACGTTGCAGGAACTGCGCGCGCGGTTCGACGCCATCTTCATTGCCAACGGCGCGGGGTTGCCGATGTTCATGAACGTGCCCGGCGAAAACCTCAAGGGAGTCTATTCCGCCAACGAGTACCTCACGCGCGTCAACCTGATGACGGCCTACAAGTTTCCCGAGGCCGACACGCCCGTGCTCGTGGGCCGGCGCGTTGCGGTCGTGGGCGGCGGCAACGTCGCCATGGACGCGGTGCGCACAGCGCGCCGTCTCGGGGCGGAGACCGCGATGATCGTTTATCGCCGCACAAAGACCGAAATGCCCGCGCGTGCCGAGGAGGTTCATCACGCCGAGCAGGAAGGAATTCGCTTTGAGTTTCTCGTTGCGCCGGTGGAAATCGTGGGCAACGACCAGCGATGGGTCCAGGGCCTGAAGTGCCAGCGAATGCAGCTCGGCGAACCCGATGCCAGCGGCCGGCGCAGCCCGGTGCCCGTCCCAGGATCCGAATTCGTCGTTGAATGCGACGTGGTGGTCGTGGCCATCGGCTCGCGTGCCAATCCCCTGCTGACCTCCACCTGCCCGGAATTGAAGCTGAACCGCAACGGCAACATCGCCGTCAATGCCGACGGCATGACCAGCCTGCCCGGTGTGTTTGCCGGCGGGGACATCGTCCGGGGGGCCGCCACGGTCATCCTCGCCATGGGCGATGGCAAACGCGCGGCCCAGACGATTGACCGGTTTCTGAAAAAGGTCTAGTCTGGCGGCGCGGATGGGTGTTGAACCCGCACACGGAGGAATGGGATTTCAGTCGCGACGTTTGCTTTCGAAGGTGGTCCGATGACATTGAACATGAAAACGTGCAGCGTTCTCATGCTTCTCGCGCTGACAACGGTTGGCGCGATGGCGGCCAACACTACGCCGCCGCTTCCCGCTCCGCCCCCCTCGCCGTCGTCGCCCAATGCCACACCGGACAGCGAGCCGCCCGGTTTTGCCGATGGCTGGCGGCTGAGCGGCATCCTCAAACAGGGCGGCAGACTCCAGGCCAGCCTGGAACATGCGTCGCGCAAGCCGCGGTTCGTGGTTGAGGGCGGCGAATTGACCGCGGGTGTGCGCGTTGAAAAAATCGATCCCGCCAGCCGCAGCGTCACCGTGCGCAAGGGCAATCTGATCGCCATCATTCGCACCGGGTCCTCGCCGGTCATCGTCAAGTCGAGCCCGGTGGCCATGCCTGCCACGCCGCCGTCCGCGCCGGAATCCCAGGCACCGACAACTCCTCAGCGGCCCACGGCCACCGCCGGCCAGGATGCCAGCGGACGTTGGGGCATCCAGCTCAGCGACGGCCGGTTTTTCACCGCGGAGGATTACGCGGCCCGTTACGGTGGCGTGGACCAGGCCCTGGCGCGGCTCAACAGCCGGCTGGCGAGCGATTTGCCGCCCGAACGCAAGGCCTTTGCCCAGCAGATGTTGACGGCGCTGCAAAACGCGCAGGTGAGTTCATCGCAGGCCCCTTCCGTC
>CAZAAF010000799.1:0-890 GCA_964482575.1 uncultured Verrucomicrobiota bacterium
CGACCTCACCAAGGACGAACGCGACCAGATGCAAGCGCGCGTGGAGAAACTCCATCGCGCGTGGACCCTCGGCCGCACCTACCTCGCTCCGCCCGACACCGGCGCGCTCGCGAGCCTCGACCCGGCGTTGATCCTCACGCCCCCGCGCGGCCTGGAAGCCGGCTACGTCCCCATCGCCACCCGTCAGGAACTGCCCGGTGTGCGCAACAAATGAAACTCACTACCGACACATTTCCAAGGATTGGAAACGAAAACCGGAAATTTTCCAGGCCTTGGAAAAGTTAAGCGTGATTTTTCCAAGCCTTGGAACTGATCGAGAAATGAAAGCAACGAACATGAAACACAGCCTCATACTCCTCGCCGCCCTGTTGCTCGCGCCGCTGACTGCGCCACAGGTTGCCTTTGCCGCCGGGCAGAACCAAGGGAGCCTTTGGTATCGGCAGCCAGCGCAAGTTTGGAATGAGGCGCTGCCGGTCGGCAATGGCCGGCTCGGCGCGATGGTGTTCGGCGGGGTCGAGTACGAGCGACTGCAACTCAACGAAGACACGCTTTGGTCGGGCGAACCGCACGACTACAATCACCCGGGCGCGTTCGAGCATCTGGCCGATGTCCGCAAACTGATTGCGGAACAGAAATTCGCGGAAGCCCAGAAACTCGCGGACGAGACGATGCTCGGCGTTCCGGCCGGCCTGGCGTCGTATCAGCCGTTGGGCGACTTGAAGTTGCAGTTCGCGACTCAGGCGGCCGCACAGGATTACCGGCGCGAGTTGGATTTGGCCGACTCCACGGTGCGCGTGAGTTACCGGATTGGCGCAGCGAAGTTCACGCGGGAGATTTTCATCTCGCAGCCGGATCAAGTCATGGTCGTGCGGTTGACCTGCGACCAGCCG
>CAZAAF010000799.1:900-1503 GCA_964482575.1 uncultured Verrucomicrobiota bacterium
AAGGTTTGTCGTTCACGCTGAAATTCACCAGCCCGCATTCGAATCAGGTGTCCGCGGCGAACGGCCGGTTGACGATGACCGGCGAAGTGCAGATCGGATATTTCAACGGCGCGAAACACGGAACGCGGTTTGCCGCCGCGGTGCGCGCGATGGAAACCGACGGCACCGTGCTGGCCGAAGGCAACAACCTGTCGGTGTGCGCCGCCAGTGTGGTGACGTTGATCTACTCGGCGGCGACGAGTTACCGGAACTACAAAGATATCAGCGGCGATCCGCAGGCGATTTGCCGGCAACACCTCGACGCGGCGACCGGCAAATCATGGGCGGAATTGCGCGCCGCACATCTCGCGGATGTCCGCGCGTTGTTCCATCGCGTGACGCTCGATCTCGGCGGCGCGGACGCTGGCAACCGTCCGACGGACGAGCGCGTGGCGGCGGTGGCGCAGGGCGCGCGCGATCCGTTGCTGGTGGCGCAATCATTTCAGTTCGGCCGCTACCTGCTCATCGCCGGTTCGCGCCCCGGAACGCAGCCGTTGAATTTGGTGGGAATCTGGAGCGAGACCACGCGGCCGAAATGGGGCGGGAAATGGACGTTGAACTGCA